>DASVXR010000391.1:0-3493 GCA_036392595.1 Sphingomicrobium sp. | reverse complement strand
CTGCCGACTCTCGCCGATGTTCAACGTATCTCCGACGGCGATGCACGTGGTGACCTGGGTCGGCCTCGCGACCTGCTTCTTCGCCGCTACGGTCGGAACGGCGCAGAACGACATCAAGCGGGTGATCGCTTATTCGACCTGTTCGCAGCTCGGATACATGTTCTTCGCCGCCGGCGTCGGTGCGTACGGCGCTGCGATGTTCCACCTCTTCACCCACGCCTTCTTCAAGGCGCTTCTGTTCCTCGGCGCGGGCAGCGTGATCCACGCGATGCACCACGAACAGGACATGCGTTATTACGGCGCGCTGCGTAAGGAGATCCCGATCACCTTCTGGGTGATGATCGCCGGCACCCTGGCGATCACCGGCGTCGGCGTCGAAGGGTTCGGTTTCGCGGGCTTCTGGTCGAAGGATGCGATCCTCGAGAGCGCCTGGGCGAGCGGCTCGGTGTCCGGCACGATCGCCTTCTGGACGGGATCGCTAGCCGCTCTGCTGACCAGCTTCTACAGCTGGCGGCTGATCTTCCTCACCTTCTACGGCGAGCCGCGCTGGGCTGCGTCCGAGCATATCCAGCACGCGATCCACCATGTCCATGAATCGCCGGACGAGGAGCATGGCGACAGCGCTCACGAGCCCGGGCTGCCGAAGCGCGGAACGGGGGGGTACCATCCGCATGAAAGCCCGCTCACGATGCTGGTGCCGATCGGCCTGCTCGCGGTCGGAGCGGTTTTCGCCGGCCAGCTTTATCACGGTATCTTCATCGACGCCGAGCGCGCACCACAGTTCTGGCGCGGAGCGATCGCGTTCAGTTCGCACCTCGCCGAAGCGGCAGAGTCGTCGGCGTTGTGGGTGAAGCTCACCCCGACGATCGTGATGCTGCTGGGCCTGTGGATCGCGTGGAACAACTACATCCGCACGCCGGAAGCGCCGCTAGCGTTCGTGAAGCAATTCCCGGCAGTGTACCGCTTCGTCTCCAACAAATGGTACTTCGACGAGCTTTACGACGTGCTGTTCGTCCGGCCGTCGCTGTGGCTCGGCCGGCTGTTCTGGCACGGCGGCGACGAGGGCACGATCGATCGCTTCGGCCCGCATGGCGCCGCTGAAGCGGTCGCGGCCGGCAACAAGGTCACCGCTCGGCTGCAGTCGGGCTACCTCTACAGCTATGCCTTCGTGATGCTGCTCGGCCTCATCGGCGCCGCAAGCTGGGCGATCTGGTGGGCGGCGAAGTGACGGACCTTCCTCTGCTGAGCATCCTGATCATCATTCCGCTGCTCGGCGGCGTGCTGTGCCTGTTCGCCAAAGAGAATGGCGCGCGCTGGGTCGCGTTGATCACGACCCTGGTCGAGCTCGGCTTAAGCATCTACCTCTGGGCGAACTACAATCCCGACGGCGCGCAGTGGCAGTTCGTCGAGAACATCGCGCTCAGCGGGCAGATCCACTGGGCGCTCGGGATCGATGGAATCGCCCTGCTGCTGATTGTCCTCACGGCCTTCCTGATGCCGATCTGCATCGGCGCGAGCTGGCGCGGGATTATCGTCAAGCGCGTGCCCGAGTACATGTCCTACTTCCTGCTGATGGAGGCGCTCATCATGGGCTCCTTCGCGGCGCAGGACCTCTTCCTCTTCTACGTCTTCTTCGAGGGCGGCCTCATCCCGATGTACCTGATCATCGGCATTTGGGGGGGCGCCGAGCGCATCAAGGCCAGCTACAAGTTCTTCCTCTACACCCTGCTCGGCTCGGTGCTGATGCTGATCGCGATGATCTACATGGCGGGCACGGCACACACGACGTCGATCCCGGCGCTGATGGCCTACGATTTCGCCAAGGGGGCCCAGACCTGGCTGTTCCTCGCCTTCATGGCGAGCTTCGCCGTCAAGCTCCCGATGTGGCCGGTCCACACCTGGTTGCCGGACGCGCACGTCCAGGCGCCGACAGCCGGCTCCGTCATCCTCGCCGGCATCCTGCTGAAGCTTGGCGGCTACGGCTTCATCCGCTTCTCGCTGCCGATGTTCCCCGACGGATCGGCGCAGTTCATTCCGCTGATGTTCGTGCTCTCCGGGATCGCCGTCGTCTACACCAGCCTCGTCGCTCTGGTTCAGACCGACATGAAGAAGCTGATCGCTTATTCGTCGGTCGCGCACATGGGCTTCGTCACCTTCGGCCTCTTCGCCATGAACCGACAGGGGATTGAGGGCGCGATGCTGGTGATGCTCGGCCACGGTTTGGTCTCGGGCGCGCTCTTCCTTTGCGTCGGCGTGGTTTACGACCGGCTGCACAGCCGCGAGATCGCGAAGTACGGCGGGCTCTCGGACAATATGCCCGGCTATGCGCTGCTCTTCATGATCTTCACCATGGCGAGCGTCGGCCTTCCCGGCACGAGCAACTTCGTCGGCGAGTTCCTGAGCCTGGTCGGGACCTATCGCGCGTCGACCTGGGCAGCGATCGCGGGGACGAGCGGGATCATCCTCGGCGCGGCCTACATGCTCTGGCTTTACTGGCGCATCTGCTTCGGCAAGCCGCGCACGGCGGAAGCGGCTGCCATGGTCGACCTGAGCGCGCGCGAATGGTGGCTTCTCGGCCCGATCGCGCTGGCGGTCTTCTGGATGGGCATCTATCCCGAAAGCTTCATCCGCCCCATCCGGAATGACGTCGGCCGCATCCTCATTAGGATGGAGCGCGTTGCGCCCGCAGGTGACTCGCAGCTGACGCTCGGCAAGGGCGCCATGCACATGGACCATGGAGCGATGCACTGATGGGCCGCTTCGCCGCACTCCTCCCCGAGCTCATCCTGTCGATCGGCGGGACGATCCTGATGATCATGGCTGCCTTCACGGGCCGCAGGGGCTCCGGCTGGATCAACTGGCTCGCGATCGTCCTGCTCTTCGGTGCGACCTTCGCGTTGATCGGCGCGCCGTCGCACGCGGGGCCGGTGTTCGACGGAACGCTGAGCGAGGACCTGTTCGCGAGCTTCGGCAAGGCGATCATCTTCCCCGCGGCCGCCGTCGCGATCATCGCCGCGCACGGCTGGTTCGAGCGCGGGGCCGAGCATGCATCCGAATATGCGGTGCTGATCGTCTTCGCGGCCGTCGGCATGGGCGTCATGGTTTCGGCGACCAGCCTCATCACGCTCTACGTCGGCCTCGAGCTGGTGAGCCTCGCCAGCTACGTGCTCGCCGCCTATCGCCGCACGGACGAGCGCTCGGCCGAGGCGGGCCTTAAATATTTCGTGCTCGGAGCGCTCGCGAGCGGGATCCTGCTCTACGGGATCTCGCTTCTCTACGGCTTCACCGGAACGACCAACTTCACGGGCCTTGCCGCCGCTTTCGGTCGTGGGGCGCCGTCGCTTGGGCTGCTGTTCGGACTCGTCTTCCTGCTCGCCGGCCTCGCCTTCAAGATCAGCGCCGTGCCGTTCCACATGTGGACGCCCGACGTTTACGAAGGCGCGCCGACCCCCGTCACCGCCTTCTTCGCCTCTGCGCCGAAGGTCGCCGCCGT
>DASVXR010000390.1:0-2157 GCA_036392595.1 Sphingomicrobium sp. | reverse complement strand
GGCGAGGTCATGGCCTTGGAGAAGAGGCCGGTCTGCTTCCCCTCAATATCGAAGTAGCGGATCTCGCGGAAGTTGAAGAGCCGCTCGTAGAAGTCCGCCCAGACGCTCATCCGGCCGCGGTTCACGTTGTGGGTGAGGTGGTCGATGTAGGTGAGCTTCGAATCCGCGTCCGCCATCCGCTGCCGCCAGTCGGGATGGAAATCGAAGTCGACCTCGTAGATCGAGCCCTTCTCGCCATAAAGGTCGACGAAGAAGAGGCGCGAGCCGCCGATCCCCTCGATCGCGGGAATGTTCAGCTCGCCGGCGCCGACCTTGGTCTCGACGTTGGTGGCGCCGAGCTTGAGCGCGCGCTCATGCGCCCCGTTCGCGTCCTTGACCCGGAACGCCATCGCGCAGGCGCTTGGGCCGTGGGCCCTGGCATATTCCTCGGCATAGCTGCCCGGCTCGGCATTGATGATGAAGTTGCAATCGCCCTGCTTGTGCAGCGTGACGTTCTTGCTCTTGTGCCGGGCGACTTCGGGGAAGCCCATCTTGGTGAAGAGCGAGCGCAGAAGCTCGATGTCGGGCGCGGTATATTCGACGAACTCAAAGCCATCGGTGCCCATCGGGTTCGCAAAGCCGGTGACTGTTGTCTCATCGGAGACTTGCGTGGCCATCAATTGACTCCTTTGCGGCGCAACTGCGCTTGGCCGGACGGCATTTCAAGGGTGACGGTTACAGGCGACTGGGTGGATTCGGGGGTCCTTCCACTTCCTCCACTTTGTCACCTTCGGCCTTCGCGTTGGCCTCGGATGAAGCCATAAGCGCAACGGCCGCCTGTAGGACAGGAGATTCGCGATGGACGCTCCGGAAGGCTGGACTTTCGAAGAGGGCGGCAAGGCGCTGGTCCGCACCATCAGGTTCAGGGACTTCAGCGAGGCGTTCGGATTCCTCACCCGGGTCGCGATGCATGCCGAGAAGGTCGATCACCATCCGGAGTTCACGAACGTGTGGAACCGCGTCGACTTCCGGCTGACCACGCATGATGCCGGAGGAGTGACCGAGCGGGACGTGAAGCTCGCCGAGGCGATCAACAAGCTTGCCTGAACGGCTCACCATCCCGGTAGGTGACGAGAGCGTCTCAGGCCTGCTGCTCCGGTCGCCGGACGCCAAGGCGCTTTACCTGTTCGCGCATGGCGCGGGCGCGGGCATGACGCACAAGGCGATGGAGTCGAATGCGCAGGGGCTGGCGGAGCGCGGAATCGCGACTCTGCGCTACCAGTTCCCCTACATGGAGAAGGGCTCGCGACGGCCCGATCCTCCGCGGCTTGCCCATGCGGCGGTTCGCGCTGCCGCGGCGAAGGCGAACGAACTTGCGCCGGACCTGCCCCTGTTCGCCGGCGGGCGCTCTTTCGGCGGCCGGATGACCTCGCAGGCGCAGGCGGAGCAGCCGCTTCCGGGGGTCCGAGGCCTCGCCTTCCTCGGCTTTCCGCTGCATCCGGCGGGCAAGCCCGGGATCGAGCGGGCCGAGCATCTTTCGCGCGTGCAGGTGCCGATGCTGTTCGTTTCGGGGGATCGCGATGCATTGGCCGAGCTCGACCTGCTGAAGCCGGTCGTTGCCGACCTTGGCGAGTCAGCGACGCTGCATTTGATCAGCAGGGCCGATCATAGCTTTCGGACCGCCGATGCCGAGGCGCAGGCGCTCGACGCATTGGCGCAGTGGATGATCGCCATTGCCTGAGCATGTCGAGGTCTCGCGCGGCTCGACGGTCATCGCCGCTTTCTCGACCATTGTCGAATGGTACGATTTCACGCTCTATCTCTATTTCGCGACGGTCCTGTCACGCGTGTTCTTCGGCGGCGGCGAGGCGTCGCTGCTGACGACGCTCGGCGGGTTTGCCGTCGCCTATCTGATGCGGCCGCTCGGAGCGATCTTCTTCGGGCATATCGGCGATCGCTACGGCAGGCGGACGACCTTGCTGCTGTCGGTCGCGGTGATGAGCGCGGCGATGCTGGCGATGGGCCTGCTGCCGACGCGCGAGCAGATCGGCCCCGCGGCCGGGGCGCTGCTCCTTCTGCTGCGCTGCGTGATGGGGTTCGCGGTCGGCGGCGAATATACCGGCGTGGTCGCCTATCTGCTCGAAGGAGCGAGGCCCGAGCGGCGCGGCCTGATCACGT
>DASVXR010000389.1:0-2676 GCA_036392595.1 Sphingomicrobium sp. | reverse complement strand
CATGGAGCTCGCGCTGCTCAACCTCGCCTTCAACGCCCGGGATGCGATGAAGGAAGGCGGGACCCTGAGGATCAGCGCGAGCAACGAGCTCCTCGACGGCGAGCCCGAAGGGCTTCGCGGCGAGCATGTGGCGCTGCGTATTTCGGACACCGGCACCGGGATGTCGCGCGACACGATGGAACGCGTGTTCGAGCCTTTCTTCACGACGAAGAATTTCGGCGAGGGCACGGGCCTCGGCCTCAGCCAGGTGTTCGGCTTCATCAAGCAGCTGGGCGGCGCGGTCACCGTTGAATCGGAGCTGGGCAAGGGATCGACCTTCACCCTCTACTTCCCCGCGACCCGCAGCGCTCAATCGAGCGGAGTGACCAAGGCGAACGGAAGGCTTGCGCTCGGCCGGATCCTGGTCGTCGAGGATGACGAGCTGGTCGCGGAACTGGCTGCGGGGATGCTTAGCGAGCTCGGCTTTGAGACGATGATCGCGCACAGCGCCAAGGAGGCGCTCGACCGGCTCGTGCGCGAAGAAAAGCCCAAGCTGCTATTTTCCGACATCGTGATGCCGGGCGGGATCAGCGGCCTCGAGCTCGCCGAACGGGTACGCAACCGCTTCCCCGAGCTGCCGATCCTTCTGACCACCGGCTACAGCGAGGAGGTCGGAGCGACGCATGGCTTCCCCGTCCTGCAAAAGCCCTATGAGTTGGATTCGCTCGCCGGAGCGCTGCGCCGGGTCCTGAAGCACCAGCTTCCCGCGAACTAAGACGAGAAATGTCGGCTGCTTGACATTGGCAGCCGGAAAAGGCCCACTGCCGTTTCGCCTTGGACGAGGCGCAATGGAGGGGGATGGACATGCAACAGGTCGTCTCGGCGCGGACTCCCGCGCATCTCTGGGTCGTCGGAACCCTGTCGCTCCTGTGGAGCTGCTTCGGTTGCTACGACTATCTCATGACGCGAATGCGCAACACCGATTATATCGCGAGCTCGATGCCCGGCGTCGATCCTAACGCGGCGCTCGCCTGGGTGGATTCGATGCCGCTCTACGCGCAGGTCGGCTGGGGCCTTGGCGTTTGGCTTGGCCTCGCGGGATCGCTGCTCCTGCTGCTGCGCAACCGCTGGGCAGTCTGGTGCTACGCGCTCTCGCTGGTCGGCGCGGTGCTCAGCCTCGGTTACCAGATCGCGCTGGCTCCGCCGCTACCCGGCGCCGAGGGGCCGATGTACACGGTGATGCCCTACGTCATCATCGCCGTCTGCGCCTTCCTTGCCTGGTACGCCTGGACAATGGAGAAGAGAGGCGTGCTTCGCTGAGCTCACAGGGCTGCCGCTGCTCGGCAGCCCTTTTCTTCAGCGCGAGCGGATGAACTGGCGGATGTCGCTCGTCAGCTTCCGCCGGTCCTCGTCATGCACGTACATCATGTGTCCGGCATGATAGTAATGATACTGGATCCGGTCCTGCGGGATGCCGGTTCGGGTGAGCGAATATTCGGCGCCGAAGAAGGGCGTCGCGAAGTCGTAATAGCCCTGGCCGACGAACACCCTCAGCCCTGAATTCTCCCGCAGCGCCTGGCCGATGTAGGGCGCGACGTTGAGATAGGCTTCCGCGTCGCGGCCGCCGATCTTCCAGTCCCAGTCCTTGCCGATGCCGGAGATCGACTGATATTCGCGGTCGGTCTTGAAGCCGAGCACTCCCCGCTCCCAGGCGTTGACCGCGGCGGTGTAGCCCGCGTCGATGCCGTAGAAGCTGGGATCGTTGTCCACGTTCTCGCCGGCATTGTCATAATCCTTGCCGGTGTAGCGGGAATCGAGGCGGCCGACGGTAAGGCCGCGGTCGCGCAGCAGCTCCTTGAAGAAGCGGCCCGGAGTCACGCGCAGGTCGGCTTTCTCGAGATAGTCCTCCGAAAGGCCGGTGAAATGCGCCAGCTGGTGCCGGATGGACGCACGCTCCTCGGGCGGCAGCTTCTGACCCTTGAGCAGCGCCGCGGCATAAGGGCCGATGGCAAACTGGCGCGCTTCCTCCGTGAACTGCTCGACCGGGGGCCCCTGCGTCTTGCCGTGATAGAGGGCGACCGCGGCCATCGAGGGGAGGTTGGTGATGTAGCCGAGCTCGTCGCCCGGAGTCTCCGCGCCCGCGGCGAAGTCGAGGATCGTCGAGATGAGGATGATGCCGTTGAGGCCCACGTCATTGTAGGTCTCGTTCATCAGCTGGTTGGCGACCGCGGCCGAGCGGGTGGTGCCGTAGCTCTCGCCGCCCAGGAACTTGGGGCTGTTCCACCGGCCGTTGTCGTTGAGCCAGCGGCGGATCACCTCGGCGACTGCTTTCGCGTCGGCGGTGACCCCGTAGAATTCCTTGCCCTCGGTCTTGCCGATGAGGTGCGAGAAGCCGGTGCCCGGCGGGTCGATGAAGACCAGGTCCGTGACGTCGAGCAGGCTGTCGGGGTTGTCGACGATCGGATAGGGCGGCGCTCCGTCGTCGCGGGCGTCCGAGGGGATGGCAACGCGCTTCGGACCGAAGGCACCCATCTGCAGCCACACCGAGCCTGAGCCGGGGCCGCCGTTGAAGAGGAACGTCACCGGCCGATTCTGGTCACGCGGTTCCTTGACGTAGGAGGTGGTGACGATCGCCGCCTTCTGAGTCCCGTCCTCGGCGGAAAGGATCGTCTCGCCGATCGTCGCGGCATAATTGAC
>DASVXR010000388.1:0-5415 GCA_036392595.1 Sphingomicrobium sp. | reverse complement strand
AGCCAGGCGCTGATCTTCGCCGTCTCGGCCGAGACATGCTGCCCATCGGACATCTGTGAAAAGAAGGTGGCCTGTTGCGACAGGAAGATGATCGCCAGCGCCGGAAGCATCCGCGCCCTTCGCTTGCTAAGGTCATCGGCCTTCTCCGCGACGGTCATCACTTTGCCGCGGGCCGCCCATTTCTTGATAGCCGCAATCACCACGACCAGTGCGATCCCGGCCACTATGCCCCAAAGGTAAGCACTCATTCCCCACTCCCGTGTAACCTGTGGGTGACATGTAACCTTGACGTTACACAAGAGTCAAGCGGGGTTGCGGTAGAGAGTCGGCGCTCGCTAAGGCCGGTCACAATGGCGTCGGTATCCTTCGACACTCCCTATCGCGGCGGCTTTGCGGGCACGGTGCATCATTTCGCGCTGACAGTCTATTTCGAGGACACGGACACGGCGGGCGTCGTCTATTACGCCAACTATCTGAAATTCATGGAGCGGGCGCGATCGGACATGCTCCGGGCGGTAGGAATCGACCAGCGCGACGTGCTGGAGGCCGGCGGCGGCGCTTATTATGTCGCTCACGCGGACATCCGTTACGTCAAGCCGGCGCGGCTCGGCGATGAGCTGGTCGTGCTGAGCAGCGTCGAGCAGGTCCGCGCGGCCTCGGTGCAGATTCATCAACGAGTCATGCGGGATGGGGAACTGTTGACCGACGCTCGGGTGACGGCAGCCTTCCTCGATGCCAATGGCCGTCCTCAGCGGCAGCCGAAACACTGGGTCGAGAAGTTCTGGGAGATCACGAAACAACCATCATGAAGCTCGCGGCCTCTCTCCTTTTCGCTTCACTGCTTCTCACTTCGGCGGCCCAGGCTCAGTCGCCGATGCCGGTGATCGCCGTGCCTCCGCTCGCCACGCCGAGCGACAAGCCCGTGGACAATACGACGACCCAGGGCATCGCCTGGCAGGCGTCCCAACTGATCGCCCAGGACCTTCGCTCGACGGGCGAGATGATGGCCATCGAGCCAAGCCAGAAGGATTATTATTCGTACCCCGAAGTCACCGCACCGACCTTCTCGAGGTGGCGCTCCAAGGGCGCCAAGGGGCTCCTCACCGGCTTCGTCCAGGCGCGCTCGGACGGAAGGGTCACCGTCGGCTGCTACGTTTATGACGTGGACAAGGGCCGGGAGCTCGGCCGCATCGGCTTCGTCGCCGATCCGCAGGACTGGCGCCGAGCGGCGCACAAATGCTCGGGCCTCGCCTACCAGAGCCTGACTGGCTCGCCCGGCACGTTCGACACCCGAATCGCTTATGTGGCTGAGACGGGCTTCGGCGACACGCAGGTCCGGCGAATCGCGGTCATGGACAGCGACGGCCTCAACCACGACTATGTGACTCCGGGCGGGACGATGGTGCTCACTCCGCGCCTGTCGCCCAACGCGGACCGGATCGCGTTCGTGAGCTATCTCGGCGGCTTGCCCCACGTGCGGGTGCTCGACATCGCCTCGGGCGAGCAGCGGCCGCTCGTGGACAATGCGCTCAGCAGCTTCGCGCCCCGCTACTCACCCGACGGAAGCCGGATCGTCTTTTCAATGGTGAACGGCGGCAACGTCGACATCTATGTCGTCACGGCAACGGGCGGCGTGCCGCAGCGGCTGACGACGTCGCCGGGAGTGGACACGGACCCGAGTTTTTCTCCGGACGGGAAGAAGATCCTCTTCGAAAGCGACCGTTCCGGCTCACAACAGCTCTACATGATGAATGCCGACGGCTCCTCGCAGCGGCGGGTCAGCTTCGGCGGCGGCTGGTATGCCGCGCCGGAGTGGAGCCCGGACGGCGGAAAGATCGCCTTCACCCGCCGCGGCTCGGACGGCCTCAGGATCGGCGTGATGGATTCGGACGGCGGCAACGAGAAGCTGCTGACGACGGGTCCGCGCGACGAAGGCCCGAGCTGGGCTGCGAGCAGCCGCGAGCTGATCTTCACGCGCACCGATGCGGCCGGGCGCAGCGGTATCTACCGGCTGGCGCTGAGCGGCGGGAACGCGCGCAAGGTGACGGTGCCGCAGGACGGATCCGACCCCGACTGGTCGGGAGCTCGCGACTGATGCGGCGCTCCGTGATCCTTTTGGCGGCGTTGGCCCTCGGCGGTTCGGCTTCGGCGCAAATCCGTGCGCCAGTGATCCTCCAGCGCATGATCCCGGCGTTCCGCCAGGGACAGCAGCAGCAGCCTGTGCTGGTCGGCATTGACGCTCTGCGCGCCGACTTCCTCGCACACACCGGCGCCGACACCATCTTCTTCACGAGCGACAGCGCCGTCCTCGGCGCTCCTGCCCGGGCAACCCTGGCCGCGCAGGCGCAGTGGCTTCGACTGCATCCGGAGGTGGTCGTTCGGATCGAGGGCCATGCCGACGCCAACGACACTCGCGATCACGCGCTGGCGGTCGGCGCTCGGCGTGCCGAGGAGGTCCGCCAATATCTGGTCCTGTTGGGAGTGCCCGCGGCGCAGCTCACCGCCGTCACCATGGGCAAGGAGCGCCCGGGCCTTCCCCGGGCGCAGACGATACTCGTTCGCTAGGCCGCGCGGCGGGTGTAGCCGCAAGCGCTGAGCCAGGAGCGGGCCTGGCGCTGAGCCTCGGCGATCTCGCGAGCTGTCATCTCGAGCGCGATCTCGGCGCGGCATTCCTGCCCGCGGGTCGAGCCCGAAAGCGCCGCGAGGTTGAACCATTTGTGCGCTTCGATGAGGTCGACCGGAACTCCGCCCCGGCCCGTCGAATAGGTCACTCCAAGCTCGAACAAGGCGTCGACGTCGCCGCGTTCCGCGTCCGCGAGCCGGCTGCGAAGCAGGAACTCCGCACTCTTCTGGCTAATTGCCCCCATGACTTCCTCCACTCGGTTCCACGAGGGAAGAATTCACCCCGCCATGGCAAACAAATGGTTAACGGCGGAATCGAATTTTCAGAGAGGCAGATTGTCGATGAGCCGCGTGGAGCCGATCACCGCTGCAGCGATCAGGCGCATTTCGCCCGCGGGCGCATCCAGCGGCTCCAGCGTGTCGGCATCCACCAGCGCCAGGTAATCCACCCGCGAGAAGCTGCACTCGAGCAGCTTCTGTTTCGCTTCCTCGAGCGCCGACGAGACCGGCTGGCCGGCCCGGATAGCGCGCTTCGCATCGTCCAGGGCCCTCGGCAAAGCGACCGCCTGCCCGCGCTCGGCCGCGGAAAGGTAGGCATTGCGCGAGGACAAGGCGAGGCCGTCCGGCTCGCGAACGGTCGGTACGGCGACGATGTTCACGCCGAGGCCGAGGTCGCGGACCATGCGCCGAATGACCGCGAGCTGCTGAAAATCCTTCTCGCCGAACAGGGCAATGTCGGGGCGGACGGACAGCAGCAGCCTGGCGACGACGGTCGCGACGCCGTCGAAATGGCCGGGGCGCGCTTCGCCTTCCCACCGCTCCGAAACTCCGGACACGCTGACACGCGTCGCGAAACCTTCCGGGTAGATGTCCTCGACGCCCGGAATCCACAGAAGGTCGCACCCATGCTCTTCGAGCAGCCGCGCGTCCTCCTCCTCCTTGCGGGGATAGCGGCCGAAATCCTCATGCTCGCCGAACTGCTTGGGATTGACGAAGATCGTGGCCACGACCTTGTCGGCCCGGCGCTTCGCCTCGTCCACGAGCGCCAGGTGACCGGCGTGAAGCGCGCCCATGGTCGGAACCAGCGCGACCGTCCCGCCGCGCCTCAATTCGCTGAGCGCCAGCGCCAATTCTTCACTTCGACGAACGATTTGCACGGCTGATAAGCCTCGGATAATCTTGGCTGGGGCGGCGTTTCGGGGCCGTAGGGGAAAAGATCAAGCATGAGCCAGCCGCATTTCATCGTCTTCGCCAACGAAAAGGGCGGGACCGGAAAGTCGACGACGGCGGTCCATACTGCCATCGCTCTCGCCGCGTCAGGACATCGCGTCGGCGCGCTCGACCTCGACAGCCGCCAGCGGACCATGACCCGTTACCTCGAGAACCGGGACGCGAGCATGCGCCGGCTCGAGAAGGAACTTCCGCGCGCGGCCTATGAAGTTCTTGAAGACCATAGCGAAGCCGGGCTCACGGCCGCCTTCGATCGGCTCTCCGCCGATGCGGACGTGATCGTCGTGGACACGCCGGGCCGCGACGACGAAATCGCCCGGGCCGCGATCCTGCGCGCGGACACGCTCGTCACTCCGATGAACGACAGCTTCGTGGACCTGGACCTCATCGGCCAGGTGCACCCGGAGAATTACAAGGTCACCAAGCCGAGCTTCTACGCCGAGCTCATCTGGAACAGCCGCACCCAGCGAGCGAAGGTCAGCGGAAAGAGCGTCGACTGGGTCGTGCTGCGCAACCGTCTCCAGCATATCGATTCGCACAATCTCAAGCGCGTCGGGGCGGCGCTGGACGAGCTCGCCCGGCGGGTCGGTTTCCGGGTCATCCCGGGTCTCGGCGAGCGCGTCATCTACCGCGAGCTCTTTCCCAAGGGGCTGACCCTGATCGACCTGCCGTTCCTCGGCGAGGTCGGGATCGGCCACATCACCGCGCGCCAGGAACTCAGGGAGATGATCGCGGGTCTCGGCATCGCGGCGGACGACGAACGGAAGCTCGCGGCGGCTGGCTAAGCGGTCCCGCCGCCGCTATTCGGCGGCGCCATGAGCCACCACTTCAACCCCACCATCCTTCGTGAATATGACATCCGCGGAATCGTCGGAAAGACCCTGACCGAGGCCGACGCCTATGCGCTCGGCCGCACCTTCGCGACGCAGGCGCTCGAGGAGGGCGCGAAGCGGATCGCCGTTGGGCGTGACGGCAGGACTCATTCGGGGGTGCTGGAGGCCGCGCTTGTGCGGGGCCTCAGCGAGGGGGGCATCCAGTCGGTGCTCGTCGGCCGCGGGCCTTCGCCCATGCTCTATTTCGCGACTCATTATCTAGACGTCGACGGGGGGATTCAGGTCACCGGCAGCCACAACCCGGCGGAGTACAATGGCTTCAAGCTGCTGCTGAAAGGCCGCTCCGTCTTCGGCGCCGAGATCCAGGAGATCGGCCGCCGATCGGCCGCGGGTCACTGGAGCAAGGGGCACGGAAGCGTCGAGGAGGCCGACATACGCGAGGCCTATGTCGAGCGGCTACTCGAAGGATTTTCCGGCAAGGCGTTCCGCGTCGGCTGGGACGCCGGCAACGGCGCCGCCGGGCCGATCCTCGACATGCTCGTCGAGCGGCTCCCCGGCCATCACCATGTGATCTTCAGCCAAGTCGACGGGCGCTTCCCCAACCATCACCCCGACCCGACCGTTGAAGCCAATCTGGCGGACCTGAAGGCGCTGGTGGAGCGCGAGCAGCTCGACTTCGGGATCGCGTTCGACGGCGACGGCGACCGCATCGGCGCAGTGGACGGCAAGG
>DASVXR010000387.1:0-4431 GCA_036392595.1 Sphingomicrobium sp. | reverse complement strand
CCAGGCCGCCCAGGCGATTCGCGCCGCCAACCCGGAGGTCAAGCGGGTTCTCGGCGGCATCTCGCCGATCGACCCCTTCTTCATCGAGCGGATGAAGGACCATGGGGTGCTCGACCACGTCGAGGTCGTCGCTCTCCACGGCTTCCCGCTCGACTGAAACCTGTGGACGATCCACGAATGGCCGCAGCGGGTCGCCGACATCGAGGCGGTCGTCCCCGATCACGAAATCTGGGTCACCGAGGTCGGCGTCGGCAGCTTCGGCGCCGAGGAGGTCCAGCAATTCGGAATCAATCGCACCGCGGAGCTCCTGCTCGGTCGAGTGCCGCGCATCTTCTGGTATTCGCTGTTCGACCTGCCGCGCACTTGGGAAGCGACGACCCGGCACAAGGAGGCGGAGGGCTCCTCCTATTACCGCCACTTCTACATGGGGCTGATCCGCGAGAACGGCACCCCCAAGCTCGCGCTCGACGATTTCCGCAATTTCGCGCCCGATATCGGCATCATGCAGTGGTTCCACTGGCAGGACCACCGCCTCCAGGACGCGGTGCGCTGGATGAAGGAGCTCGGGGTCACGCACCTGCGCACGGGCCTTTCCTGGTGGGACAGCTATCGCGACGGCTGGGCGGACTGGTTCGACCGGCAGATGGAAGCGCTGGAGCCGTTCGCCACGACCGTAACCTTCTGCTTCACTCCGGACCATCTCGGCATCCAGCCGCACCACACCAGTCCGCCGCGCGACCCGGCGCTGTTCGCCGACTTCTGCGGACGAATGATCGAGCGCTACGCGCCTCGGTCCTCGATGAAAGTCGCCGCCGAATGAGCCTTCACGATCCCAAGCGCACCGACATCAACGTCGCCCTCGTCGGCGTCGGCAATTGCGCGAGCTCGCTGGTGCAGGGCATCGCCCATTATTCCAACGGCGGCGCGAACGAGCAGATCGGCCTCTCTCACTGGGACCTCGGCGGCTACCGGCCCAAGGACCTCAAGATCATCGCCGCGTGGGACATCGACCGCCGCAAGGTCGGCCGCGACGTCGCCGAAGCGATCTTTGCCCCGCCCAACTGCACGACCGTCTTTTGCGATCACGTGCCGCCGACGGGCACTCGCGTGCGGATGGGCAAGGTGCTCGACGGGATCGCCGAGCATATGGCAAATTTCTCGGCCGAGCGTACCTTCATGCTCGCCGACGGCGAGCGCGAGCCGACGAGCGGCGAGGTGGTCGACGTGCTGCGCGAGACGCGCACCGACGTGATGGTCAATTACCTCCCGGTCGGGTCGCAGAAAGCGGTCGAATTCTACGCCGAATGCGCGCTCGAAGCGCGCGTCGCTTTCGTCAACTGCATGCCCGTCTTCATCGGCAGCGACGAAGCCTGGGGTCGGCGGTTCGCCGAAGCCGGCGTTCCGGTGATCGGCGACGACATCAAGTCGCAGCTCGGCGCGACGATCGTCCACCGGGTGTTGACCGACCTGTTCAAAAAGCGGGGGGTCAAGCTCGACCGGACCTACCAGCTCAACACCGGCGGCAACACCGACTTCCTCAACATGCTCGAGCGCGCCCGCCTGGCATCGAAGAAGATCAGCAAGACCGAGGCGGTGCAGTCCGTCGCCGAGCACCGCCTCGACCCGGAGAACATCCACGTCGGCCCTTCCGACTACGTGCCCTGGCAGAACGACAACAAGGTCTGCTTCCTGAGGATGGAGGGACAGCTCTTCGGGGGCGTCCCGATGAACATCGAGCTCCGCCTCTCGGTCGAGGATTCGCCGAACAGCGCGGGCGTCGCGATCGACCTCATCCGCTGCGCGCGGTTGGCCCTCGACCGCGGCCTTGCCGGTCCGGTCCATCCCGCCGCGTCCGCTTTCTGCAAGCATCCGCCGCGGCAGCTGCCGGACGATGAGGCGTTCGCCGAGCTCGAAGCCTTCATCCGCGCTTGAGACTGTTTTCCGCCGCCCCTAGACCGGTCAGGTCAAGGGGAGGGTTCAGTGAAACCAATAGCTTGTCTTCTCGTCGCGGCGGCGCCGTTGCTGATGGCCGCCGCGCCGACAACCAAGGACTGGAAGAGCCAGACGCTTAAGTCCGCCGCGCCCGATATCGACCGCGCGAATGACGAATGGACGCGTGCGATCGTGACCGGCGACGCCGACGTGCTCAGCGGGCCATATGCCAGCAACGGCATTTTCATCGGCCCCGACGGAACGGCAGTGCACGGCAAGTCCGCCGTTCGCGCGATGTACGCCAGGCGGCCGGCGGGCGTGAAAGTGGTCAACGCGTCGATCAGCAGCGACGGCCGGGCAGCGCATGACCCCAATGACGTCTATGAATGGGGAACGGCGCGCATGACGATCCGGCGGGGCAAGGCCGTGCGCGCTTCCTCGGGCCGCTACCTCACTGTCTGGCACCGCCAGGGCAAGCATTGGGTGATCACTCGCAATATCGCCTTCTGAACGGAAGCCATCGCCTCGCCGGAGCGTTTCATCCGCCGGAAGGAGACCTGATCATGCCGGCGAAATCGAGATCCCAGCAGCGCGCCGCCGGGATGGCGCTCGCCGCCAAGCGCGGCGACATTCCGGAAAGCAGGCTCAAGGGCGCTGCGAAGGGCATGGAAGAATCCATGTCCGAGAAGGAATTGGACAAGATGGCGTCGACCAAGCGCAAGGGTAAGCCCGAGCACGTCGGCGATTAGGCGCCGCTAGCGCCACTCCTTCTTCCGCGCCGCCTTTTCCTGCGCCGCGTCGAACGGCTCGCCCGCCATGGTCGAGTCGACGAGCGCGGCAAGGTTCGGGTCCATTCCCGCGGCCATGCGATAGTCGCCGCCTTGTCCTTCCGGCGCGCCGAACAGGCCGCGCAGCTGCCAGCGGTCGCCGCTGCGGCAGGCAAGGCCGCTCGTCGCCTGCTGCGTGAAGCTGCGGCAGATCTCGCCCGCCTGGTCGCGGAAGGTCAGGCCGATACGCACGGGACTCTTCGAAGGAGCGCCGGCAAGCTCGTCGTCCAGCGCCTGGCTGAGTGCCGCCGCCGCATAGACATGGCCACCCTCGACCTGGACTGGCGCGTGCGACGGTATCGGGACTTGGGTTCCAACGACGATCCCAGCCGCCAGCGTTGCGGCCATGGCGGCCCATTGCGGCAGCGATCGTGGCCATGGGCCGTGCCGCGCGCGCTTCGCCGCGGCGAAGTCGATCACCTGGTGTTCGCTCTTACGTGCAGCGGTGACGAGGCTCTCCGGAAGCGGCGCCTCGGCTACCGCGTCGAATGCGCCTTTCAAGCGCGCCTGCATCGCCCGATGCTGCTCGGCCAGCTGCTTCAGTTCCGCATTCGCCGCGACTTCCGATTCGACTCGCGCTGCTTCGTCGGGGCTGAGCTCGCCATCGAGCCAGGCGAAGAATGTTTCGTCGCTCACCATCTCACGCACCCACCATTTGCAGCAGCGCGGTTCGCCCGCGCACCAGCCGGCTCGAGACCGTGCCGATCGGCAGGCCCAGCATTTCCGAAGCCTCGCGATAGCCGAAGCCTTCGATCAGGATCAGCGCGACCACTTCCCGCTGCTCTTCGGGCAGGCGCTGCATCGCCGCCATGATGCGATTGAGATCGACCGAAGCCTCGATGCCTGCGGCCGATTCGTCGCCCAGCGATTCCGCTTCTTCGGCTGGGGCCTCGAACTTCTCCTTGCGCGAGCGCGACCGTGCGGTGTCGATCCACAGGTTGCGCATGATCTTGTAAGCCCAGCTGTCGAGGCGAGTCCCCTGCTGCCATTGCGCCCTGGACCGGAGCGCACGCTCGATCGTCATCTGCGTCAGATCGTCCGCGTCCGACGGATTCCGGCTGAGCGCATGCGCGAATCGGCGAAGCCGCGGAAGCAGCCCTGCAAGCTCGTCCTCGAACGATAAAGGTCGGTCCATTCAGCCTCATGTGGATGAAACGACACGCAACCCTCGTTTCATCCACGAACGCATATAAAGAGAAGTGGCCATGTCCAGAATCGTTCGTAATTGCATCGCCGGTCTTCTTGCTGCCGCGCTGGTCGGCGGAAGCGCCGCTGCCCAGCTGATCCCGGCACTGCCGCTGCCGCCGGTTTCGATTCCCCTCCCGGCGCCTGTCAGCAATGCGCCCGTCGCAGGCCCCGTTTTGCAGAACCTGCTCGGCGACCCGCAGGTTCAGCAGCAGGTCGTCTCCGGCGGCCTCAACGCCGTCGGCGGCCTTCCCGATGTGGTGGCATCCGCCGGCGCTCCGACCCTGCTCGACCTTCGCAACCTGCGCCTCGAGGAGCTGATCCGCTCGAACCGCGCCCAGCTCGAGGCGGGCGACCGTGGCGAGCCGGTCCGGCGCGGCATCCTGGTCGCCATCGATCCGGATCCGCTCTCGCTTCAGCTCGCCGCGCGCGCCGGCTTTCGCATTGTCTCGAACGACATCAGCCCGGAGCTGGGCCTGCGCACCGT
>DASVXR010000386.1:0-2934 GCA_036392595.1 Sphingomicrobium sp. | reverse complement strand
TCTGGAATCATCAAGATGATCGACGACAGCTGGAAGGCCCCGGAATAGGAGACTCTATGCGTTTTGTACTGCTTGCCTCTGCGTGCGCGTTGCTGACGGCCTGCGGAGGGCCTCAGACCAGCCAGGCCAACAACAGCCAGGCGAACGTCTCCAACACCGCGCATCCGGACGCGACGGCGAACAACATGGTGCTGCTTGCGGTGAAGCCGCTGCCCAAGGCCCAGGCGCTCAAGGTCATGCACGTCCGTCACGAGGGGATGGAGGCGATCGGCAAGGCCAACAAGGCGCTGCACCGTGAGCTGGTTTCCAGCTCGCCCTTCATGCCGACCGTGCGGTCAACCGCAGGCACAATTGCCAACCTGTCGGTCAAGGCGTCAGGGTGGTTCCCGCTCGGCACAGGGCCCGATGTCGCCAAGACCGGCGCCAAGCCGGAGATTTGGCAGAACCAGGCCGACTTCCTGGCAAAGCTCCACAATTTCCAGGCTGCCGCGAAGGCGATGAATGCAGCGGCCGCCGGCGAGGACGTCGACGCCATGAAGGCGCGCTTCGGCGCCATGAACGAGGCGTGCAAGGCGTGCCACGACAAGTACCGGTCGGAGATGCACCACTGAGCAAGGGCGGGGGGAACAAGCAGCCGGTCTGGGACCTGCCGACGCGGGTCGTCCACTGGCTGCTCGCCGCCCTCATCGCCTTCAGCTGGTGGTCGGTCCACCACCATCATACCGACTGGCATATCTGGTCCGGCGTCGCGATCCTGACGTTGCTGATCTTCCGGCTGCTGTGGGGCTTCGTCGGAAGCTCCACCGCGCGCTGGACGGGCTTCGTCAGGGGTCCGCGGACCGTTGCCGCTTATCTCAGAGGCAAGTGGACGGGCATCGGTCACACGCCGCTGGGCGCAATCAGCGTGGTCGCCATGTTCCTCGCTCTCTCCGTGCAGGTCGGCCTCGGGCTGATCTCGCAGGACGAGGACGGGATATATTTCGGTCCGCTGTCGGGGCTCGTCAGCTCCGACACATCGGACAAGGCGCGCGACATCCACGAGCTTTGGTTCAACGTCATCGTGGCGCTGATCGTACTGCACGTCGGAGCAATCCTCTATTACCGCCTCTTTCGCGGGAGGAAGCTCACCAAGCCGATGATCACCGGCCGGGCCGAACTCGATCCCGCCGCCGCCCCGATGCGGGCGGCGAAATGGTGGATTGCCGTCATCTGCATCGCCATTGCCTTCGGGGTCGCCCGCTGGGTGGTCGCGGGCGCCCCGCCTTTCGGCTCTCCGCCTCTTCTTGATTGAGAGGGGCCCGAGGACCACATCGGCCCCATGCTGATCCGCACTGAACAGACGCCCAATCCCTCGACCCGCAAGTTCCTGCCGGGACAGACCGTCATGGAAGCGGGCACGCGCGACTTCCCCGACGGGGAGACGGCGAAAGCCTCTCCGCTCGCCAGCGCCCTATTCGACAGCGGCCTGGTCGAAGGCGTGTTCTACGGGCACGACTTCGTCTCGGTGACCGCAGCGCCCGGCGTGTCGTGGAGCGACCTTGAGCCCATCGTCCTGGAGACGCTGCTCGATCATTTCGTGACTGGAGCGCCGCTGTTTGCACCAGGCACGGCCGCTGGAATCCTGGTCGAGGACGACTCGGATTTCGAGGAAGATCCCGCCGACGCCGACATCATTGACCAGATCAAGGAGCTGATCGAAACCCGCGTCCGCCCGGCCGTCGCTCAGGACGGCGGAGACATTGCGTATAAGGGTTATCGCGACGGCCGGCTGTACCTCACGATGCATGGCGCCTGCTCGGGCTGCCCCTCGTCGACAGTTACCCTGAAACGCGGGATCGAAAGCCTCATCCGGCACTACGTTCCCGAAGTGGAATCCGTCGAAGCAGTCTGATTTAGCTTAGTTTCTTTGGGGCTTGCGGGCTCGCGCCGCATGTGACCATCATCCCTTTACCATGATCCTTGCCTTCGACACGTCGAGTGCCGCCTGCACCGCCGCCTTGTTCGACGGCTCGGGCGCGTGCGTCGCGCGAAGGGACGAGGTCATCGGCCGCGGCCATTCCGAGCGGCTGGTGCCCATGATCGCCGAGCTGCTCGAAGGCGGAAGCGCCGACAGCATCATCGTCGGAATCGGGCCGGGCAGCTTCACCGGGATCAGGGTCGCGATCGCGGCGGCCAATGGCCTGGCGATCGGCTGGAACGCGGAGCTTCACGGAATGTCGTCGCTCGCGCTCCTCGCCGCGGGCGCTCCGGAGCAGGGCGAGATCGCCGCCGCCGTCATCGGCGGACACGGCGAGCTGTTCGTCCAGCAGTTCGACACGAAATCGCGAAAGGCCACGAGCGAGCTGATCAACGCAGCGCCCGCCGCGGCGGCCGCTGCAACCAGCGCCGAGCTCGTCGTCGGCTCCGGCGCTCGCCAGCTGGTCGAAGCACGAGGATGGGGCGAGGCGCGCGAGGAATGGCCGTCGGCTGCCAATGCCATGCGGCTGCCGCGTGCGCTCCGGTCGTGGGCGCCGAAGCCCGTCTACGCCCGCGCTCCCGACGCCCGCGCGAGGGAGGCCGCCTGATGGCCACGCCCGCCCTCGCGAGCCAGGTCCGCCTGGAGGCCGGCTCGTTCGACGACCTCCACGACGTGATCGAGATCATGGAGGCGGCCTTCGGCTCCAGGTATGGCGAGGCGTGGACCCGGTCGCAGTGCGCCGGGATCCTGCCCATGGCGGGCGTTTCGCTGATCCTGGCCCGCGATGCCGACGACGGCCGAGCCATCGGTTTCTCGCTCGCGCGCGGAGTCGCGGACGAAGCCGAGCTCCTGCTCCTCGCAGTGCTTCCCGCTCGCCATCGCCAGGGCGTCGGAAGCATGCTCCTCGACGACTTCATGGGCCGTGCTCGGAGCGGCGGGGCAGCCCGAGTCCATCTCGAAGTCAGGGACGGCAACCC
>DASVXR010000385.1:0-2108 GCA_036392595.1 Sphingomicrobium sp. | reverse complement strand
CGAAGTGCAGCAGCTCCGCCCTGCGCCGGGCGGGCGCAAGTGGCCGGTGCGCCGCATCCCGAATGACTGCCGCGTCGTAGCGATCGGCGACGATCAGCCCGGCCTCGCTCGGGAGATAGCGCTCTTCGTCGAGGATTCGCGCGAGCGCGGGAGGCACCGCCCAGAAGAAGCGGTCGCAATAATCGAGATAGTCGAGCCACTTGCCGTCACCGAGCAGGTCGGCCTTGGCGACCTTGATCTCGACGATCGTCAGGCCGCCCCTGGGATCGATCGCCATCAAATCCGCTCGCCGGCCATTGGGCAGCGGCATCTCGCAGATCGCGAACAGGTCCTGGCGGCAAAACAGGCGCGTCACTCCGCGAGCGACTTCGGCCGCGACCGGCGGCGCGTCGGTGAAGCAGGAAGAATCGGGAAGGGTGGCCATTTCTCGGCCACCCTAGAAGCTGGAACGAAAGGTGACCAGCCTAGCGGTAGAAGATGTGGTTCCCGATCGCCGCCACGCGCTTCATGTGCCAGCCAGGCGCGACGTACCGCGCGTGGAAGAAGAGGGCATTGCCGACGAGCGACTCCTTGAGGCCCTGGTCGACGATCTTCGCGAGCGCGACCGCCGTTTGCCACTGTCTGTTGGAGTGGCTCACCGCGGGCAGCGAGTGGCCGTGGACGAACGAGAACTGGCCCCGCTGGAACAGGACTCCGCAATAGGAGGGCGGGAAGCGCCCGCCGCTCTGCGCGCGGTTGGCGATCACCTGGCCGACGGCGAGCTGGCCGGCGAGCGGCTCGCTCTTCGCTTCGAAATAGATGCCGGTGGCGAGGCACTCGAGCTCATGGTTCCCGGCATCGGGCGAACGGAGATCCGCGACCATCGACGTCAGGTCGCCGCTTGGCCTGACCGCCGCGGCAATGGCGGGGGTGACCGGCGCCTGAGCATCGCTATCGGGCTCGGAAGCAGTCGGCTCGGAAAGCTGTGGAGGCTCGACCGAAGGGTCGAGAAGGTCGGGCACCGCGACCTTCGGCAGGGTCACCGACTCGGCCGGAAGGACCTGGCTGGCCGAAGGGCCCGCCTGGGCCGGTGCGAAAGACATTGCGCTAAGCGTAGCACAAATCAGCAGCGCTGATCGAAGCGAAGCCAACATGTATGCCGTAAAACTTGCGGTTAACCCCCAAACAGGAGAGGCGGATTACTTGCGATTACTTCCGCTATTCGCCCCCGGGTGTTCCCCGTCTCGCGTGGCATCCTACGGCCGTTTTGCCGAGAAGATGCCCCCCGCTCTTTGTTGTTGTTGCCGGTTTCCCGCGCCCGGACGGGCCGGTCAACCCACAGCGGTCGTTTCAGCGATGAACCGTTCCGGCTCCGCGATATCCAGTTCGATGGCCCAGAGATCGTCGTCGAAGCGTGCGCGGCGGGCGAGGAAATCAGCAAACGCGACGGAACCCTCCGACTCGGAGCTTCTCGTCGCCTGCCATCGATACTCGCCGTCGAGGCCGAGCACGCGCTCCAGGATGGCGACGTGCTGCCCTCGGCTGCTGACGAATATGAGCAGCGACCCGCGCTCGGCGTCGCCCTTCCTCATTACTGTAGCGAAATCGCCCGCCGCAGCGGCTCGGCGCAGGATGCCGGCGACTTCGACGTGGGTCGGGAGCCTTTGGCTCACCTCTTCGAGCTCGGCGCGTCAGGCAGCGTCGCGCTCATCCGCTCCCATGAGGACCGCCGCGAGCGCGTCGCGGCTTCGGGCTCCGCGCATCTTCTCGAGCGTCGGCACGTGCCGGGTCACCCGGCTGATCGAGGCGAGGGCTTTCAAATGATCGGCGCCCGCGTCGGGCGGAGAGAGAAGCAGGAAGGCGAGATCCACCGGACGGCCGTCGATCGCCTTGTAATCGACCGGCTCGGCGAGACGCGCGAAGAGGCAGTAGATTCGATTGAGGCCCTCGATCTTGCCGTGCGGGATCGCCACTCCCTGACCGAAGCCGGTCGAGCCCAGCTGCTCCCGCTCGGTGACGCTGGCGAGGATGGACGCCGGATCGACCCCGAGGCGCTGGCCGGCGAGGTTGGCCAGCTGCTGCAGGAGCGAGCGCTTGTTCCCGCCCGGGAGAGCGGTCTTGATCGCGTC
>DASVXR010000384.1:0-2942 GCA_036392595.1 Sphingomicrobium sp. | reverse complement strand
GGCGAGGTCCCGCTGCGCGCGCGCAAGCTCGTCGACATCACTCACGAATGCCTGATGCTCGGACTCGAGCAGGCGAAGCCCGGCAACCACCTGGGCGACATCGCCAACGCGATCCAGCGCCATGCCGAAAGCAACCGCTACAGCGTCGTCCGCGATTTCTGCGGACATGGGGTGGGTCGGGTCTTCCATGACGCGCCGGAGGTCGTCCATGCCGGGCGGCCGGGCACCGGGCCGGAGCTTCGGCCGGGCATGTTCTTCACCGTCGAGCCGATGATCAACATCGGCCGCCCCGACGTGAAGGTGCTGGAGGACGGCTGGACCGCCGTCACTCGCGACCGCTCGCTCTCCGCCCAGTTCGAGCATTCGATCGGAATCACCGAGGACGGCTGCGAGGTCTTCACCAAGAGCCCGAAGGGCCTGGACAAGCCGCCTTACGCCTGAACTCGCCCCATGTCCTCGCCGCCGGACGAGCCTCGTCAGCGAAGGGCATTTCTGCTATTGCTGTTTCGGCACGGCCTCGGAGGTCGGCGATGGAAACGAGCGTCACTTTACGGCGTGCTCTCCTCGCCTGCGGGCTGCTTTCATCCGCGCTTTATGTTGCAATGGATATCTACGCGGCCCTCAGCTCGCCCGGATATGATTATCGATCACAGGCGATTAGCGAATTGTCCGCAATCGGGGCCCCTACGGCCGAGCTGCTCGCGCCTTTCCAGACGCTCTACGGAATCCTCTTCGTAGCCTTCGGAGGTGGCGTTTGGCTCGCTGCAGGAGGTCGAGCGCGACTTCGCTGGTGCGGCGGACTCATTATCGCCCTCTCGGCCATCGGGATCGCCTGGACGTTCTTTCCGATGAACCTGCGAGGGGCGGAACGGGGCCTCACCGACACGATGCACCTCGTCATGAGCGGTGTGACCGTCATCCTGCTCCTCTCTGCAATCGCCAGCGGTGCAGCGGCATTCGGCCGCGGCTTTCGCCTCTATTCCGCCGTCACGATCCTCGCATTGCTCTTCTTCGGATTCCTAACCGGTCTCGACGCGCCGCGCGTCGCGGCCAATCTCCCCACTCCCTGGCTCGGCATCAATGAGCGTCTGATGATGGCTTCGTGGCTGCTGTGGATGGCAGTACTGTCCGTGAAGCTACTGCGGGAAAGCGCGACAAGCCGCCGCGCTCGCAGGTTCTGACGCTTACCAACGTTATTGACAGACGTGTAAGCAAATGAGAGCCTGAATCCGCTTTGGATTCGAGCAGCATGGCCACCTTCCGTCACCCGATCGCGATCGAGCCGGCCGACATCGACCACATGGGTCATGTCAACAACAGCGTCTATCTCAAGTGGGTGCAGGATGCGGTCGTCGATTATTGGCAGAGCATCGCCCCGCCCGACGCAGTCGCCAGGCACCTCTGGGTCGCGCTCAAGCACGAGATCACTTACCTCAGGCCCACCTTCCTCCAGGACAATGTCGTCGCCGAGGTGATCGCCGAAAAGGTCGAAGGCGCCCTCGCCTTCTTCACCACCGTCCTGCGCCGCGGCGAGGAGGTGCTGAGCGAAATCCACAGCTGCTGGTGCTGCCTGGACGCCGCGACGCAGCGCCCCGCCCGGCTCGCACGCGAGATCGTGGGCCGCTTCCTTCCGCCTGCCGGCTAATCCTCGCTCAGACGGCGATCGGCGGGTTGCTCAGCCGCGCTTCATCCGCTCCCCGCCCCTCGTCGGTGTGCCTGCTGAGGCGGCGGTGGTGCAGATATTCCGAGTTGAAGAAGGCCACGCCCTGAAGCCGGGCGAGGTCGGGAATGGTCAGCCGCTGCCGTTCGAGCACCACCAGCTCCTGCCGCCTCAGCTCCTGGATGGTCCGATTCACGTGGACCGGAGTGAGGCCGGTCGCGTCTGCAATGTCCTGCTGCGTCAGCGGGAAGTCGCAGGAGAAGCCGTTGGCGAGGCCAACCGACTCCAGGCGAAGGAAGATCTCGCAGAAAAGATGCGAGATCCGTTCCTGCGCGCTGCGCTGCGCGACGTTGACGATCCACTCGCGGTGGATGGACTTGCTCACCAGCTCGACCCACCAGAGGGCGGTGGTAATGTTCGGACAGTTCGTCACCACCCCGTGAAGCACGTCGCGCCGGATCTCGGCCACCTTGAACCGCGTGATCGCTCCGATTGAATGGTCCATCCGGTCGAGGATGAAGAGGTTGAGGTCGCAGAAATCGCCGGGGATGGCGAAATCGACGATTTGCCTCCGTCCATCCTCCAGCGTCCGATAGTGACAGCCCCAGCCGCTCATCACGAGATAGACGAAATCGGGAACTTCGCCTTCGCGGATCAGGTCGTACCTGGGCGGTATTGTCCGCGTCGGTTGGGCGCTGAGGCGGGCGAGCTCCTTGCGATCTGACTCGCTGAGACGGATATATTCCTCCAGGCGGCGGGTCAGGGGCATCCGGTCCTCGCTATGCCTGCGCGAATGCCGGCGACAGCTCGGCGACCAGCCTCCGGCCTGCCCAGATCTCGCATCTCTCTTCCGGGTACTTGCCGGCTATTTGCGCGACTGCATCACGGTCGCTGTCGGCGTCGAGCCATTCCGCGCCGTGGAGATGGCCGGCTTTGTCCAATCGGTAATATCGGTAGCGGTCTTGAAACATCGCGAGCTCCATCGAAGCAGCGGGAGCTCTCCATTTTGTCTCTCGGTCACCGACTCGCTGGTACTGTGCGTCGGCAATAAGGCTGCTTACCCCGCAGCGGCACTCCATGGCTTTAATGCAGGTTACACCGGCGCCTGCTGCGTCGAGCGAGTTTCAGTCTCTCGAACGGGTTCACCAATTCCGGAGGAATCGCGCGATCCGTGGCGAAGATCGATCGCAGCGCCCCGCCGACAGGATTGTCGCACGGCGGGAGAATGGACCAGGCTGGCGTGTCGACATTCATCTGGGACGATGAATCAGGGCTAGAGGAT
>DASVXR010000383.1:0-3180 GCA_036392595.1 Sphingomicrobium sp. | reverse complement strand
ATCGGGCTTGCGCTCGACGGCGATGCGGATCGCCTGATCGTGGTGGACGAGAAAGGCCAGTTGATCGACGGCGACCAGCTGATGGCGCTCATCGCGCTCGGAATGCAGCGAAGGGGCGAGCTTCGCGGCGACGCGGTCGTCGCAACGGTCATGTCGAACCTGGGCCTCGAGCGGCGGCTGAAGGAAGCCGGACTGGCGCTCGTCCGCACCAAGGTCGGCGACCGCTATGTGCTCGAGGAGATGCGGCGCAGCGGCTGCAACGTCGGCGGCGAGCAGTCGGGGCACATCATCCTCGCCGACCATGCCACGACAGGCGACGGTCTGGTGGCCGGTCTGCAGGTGCTTGCGGCCCTGGTCGAAGGGAAGGCGCCCGCGAGCGAGCTTCTCCGGCAGTTCGAGCCGCTTCCGCAGCTGCTCAAGAATGTCCGGTTCAACGGAGGAACGGAGCCTCTGGAAGCCGACAGCGTGCGTAAGCGCATCGCCGCGGCCGAGGCCGAGCTCGAAGGCCACGGTCGGCTCGTCATCCGCAAGTCGGGGACCGAGCCCCTCATCCGGGTGATGGCGGAGGGCGATGATCCCGATCTCGTCCAGCGCCTCGTCGACGACATTTGCGAGGCCGTGCAATCGGCCGCGTGAACCAAATCTTGGTAATTATCCGCGTAACGACTGGCCCGTGCGCATGGAAAACTTCGCTCCGCGGAGGACAGGCGAGGCCGCGTCAATGACGACGACCGCGCGGATCCTCATCATCGCCGGCTCGGATTCGGGCGGCGGCGCGGGCATTCAGGCTGACATCAAGACGGTCACCATGCTCGGCGGACATGCGATGACTGCGGTCACGGCGGTTACGGCCCAGAACACGGTGGGCGTCACCGCGGTGCACCCGATCCCCACCGAGATGATCCTCGCGCAGATCGATGCGGTGGTTAGCGACTTCGGCGTGGACGCGGTCAAGATCGGAATGGTCGGCGGGCCGTTCGCGGCCGAGCAGATCGCCGCTCGCCTGGAGCGGCTCAAGGCCGAGCAGCCGGGAATTCCGATCGTCTTCGATCCAGTGATGGTCGCGACCAGCGGGGCGACGCTCGCGGACGAAGCGACGGTTGCCGCCTACGGGCGCCTGATGGACATCGCGACCATCGCAACTCCCAACCTTCCCGAGCTCAAGGCCCTGACTTCCGAGGAAGAGCCGGTTTCTGCGGCGCTCCACCTCGTTGGCCAGCATGGCTGCGCGGTGCTGGTGAAGGGCGGCCACGATGAGGGCGACGCGATCGCGGACGCGCTTATCGAAACCGACAATATCACCAGCTGGCAGGGCCAGCGGATCGAGACCGAGAACACGCACGGCACCGGCTGCACGCTCGCGAGCGCCATTGCCTTGTTCCTCGCTCAGGGCTGCTCGCTGACTCATTCGGTTGCCCGGGCGCGCGAGTTCGTGCGCGTTGCCTTGTGGGACGCGCCGGACCTTGGCCAGGGCGCCGGTCCGATCGGCCAGGCGCGAGTCCGCCTCGACGTCGGAAACATTCCGCGCCTGAACCAGGTGACGGTGACCGGCACGAACTACGAGCGGTCGGTGGATTTCTACCGCCGGCTCGGCCTCAAGCAGATCGTCGACAGCCCGGAGAACGGCTACGCGCGGTTCGAAACGCAGGGGGGCGTGACCTTCTCGGTCCAGATCGATCCCGAGGAGACGATCGCGGCGACCACGGCCATCTATTTCGAATGCGAGGACCTCGACGAGCGGGTCGAGCAGCTGGCGCGCAGCGGAATCCCGTTCGAGCACGGCCCGCGCAACCAGCCGTGGATGTGGCGCGAGGCGCGCCTGCGCGACCCGGACGGCAACATCGTCTTCTTCTACAAGGCCGGCGAGAACCGCCGCTTCCCGCCCTGGCGGGTGAAAGACTAGAGTTTTCCACAACTTCAGGCGGTTTGCCGTCTGGACGCCTGCGATCGCCGGGGTGCAAGAGTCCGACTCGATGCCGCGGCGCTGTTCCTTCAAGCTCGAGCTCGATTTCCCACAGCCGCTCGCGGGCGTGGACGAGGCGGGCTGCGCTCCGCTCGCGGGACCGGTGGTAGCGGCCGCTTGCATTCTCGACCGCGAGAAGTTCCCGCGTGGGATCGACGATTCGAAGAACCTGCCGATCGAGAAGCGCGAGGCGATCTACGGCCGCCTCGTGAAATGCTCGGCCTGGGGCGTGGGCATCGCCACGGTCGAGGAGATCGATCAGATCAACATATACTGGGCCCGGATGCTTGCCATGACGCGTGCGGTCGAGGCGCTCGGGCTTGAGCCCGCATGGGTGCTGGTCGACGGAAATGCGACGCCGCGCTGGCAGCGCCCCTCCAAGGCAATCGTCGACGGCGACGCCAAATGCAGGTCGATCGCTGCGGCCTCCATCATCGCGAAGGTCACGCGTGACCGGATGATGGCTGAATATGCGGTCGAGTATCCCGGCTACGGCTGGGAGCATAACCGCGGCTATCCGACCCCCGATCACAGGCGCGCGATCAACGACCTTGGCCTCACGCCCCTGCACCGCCGCAGCTTCGGCCTCGTGCGCGCGATCCAGGAACGGCAGGCACAGCCGGAACTCGTTTTCGAGGAAATCGAGTCCTTTGAGTCACACACACCAGAGATTGAGTCCGTCGAGGTGGTGGAGACTCAACATCTTGTGGAGCAGCCGCGCTCCGCCGCCTGATTCCGGGTGCCAAACCGGGACCGTTAACCCTTGTTCGCTTGACCGCGAGTCCGCCCTGACTCACCTTCGTCGCCTTATTTAGGGGCCGAAGACGATGAACCTTATCGCCCGCATCGCGGAGCCGACCTCTTTGCGTGCTCCGCGCCAGGAGAAGATCCTGCCGTTCAACGTCATCCTGGAGGGGGACTGCATCGCGGAGATGGCGCGGCTGCCCGACAGGAGCGTCGACATGATCTTCGCCGATCCCCCCTACAACCTGCAGCTCGGCGGGGACTTGTTCCGGCCCGAAGGCAGCCGAGTCGACGCCGTTGACGACGAGTGGGACAAGTTCGACAGCCTCGCGGCCTACGACGATTTCACGCGCGAATGGCTCGATCAGGCGCGGCGGGTGCTGAAGGACGACGGCACGATCTGGGTGATCGGCAGCTATCACAATATCTATCGCGTCGGCGCGCTGCTGCAGGACGCAGAGTTCTGGATCTTG
>DASVXR010000382.1:0-2327 GCA_036392595.1 Sphingomicrobium sp. | reverse complement strand
CGGGCAGCTCGCGGCCTTCCATCCATTCGAGGAACGCCCCGCCCGCGGTGGAGACGTAGGTAAACTCCTGCGCCACGCCGGCATGGTTGAGCGCCGCCACGGTGTCGCCGCCGCCGGCGACCGAGACCAGCGAGCCTTCGCGCGTCAGCGCGGCGGCGGTTCTGGCGAGCGCGACGGTGGCCTGGTCGAACGGCGGAGTCTCGAAGGCGCCCAGCGGGCCGTTCCAGACCAGCGTGCGGCAGGTCTTGAGCACGTCGGCGAGCGCCTCGACGGCTGCAGGGCCCACATCGAGGATCATCTCGTCCGGCTGAACCTCGTGGACGTTGCAGGTTCGGACGGACGGCGGGTTCGGCGCGAATTCCTTCGCGACCACGACGTCGTACGGCAGGTGGATCGTGCAACCGGCCTTATCGGCCGCATCGAAGATGCCGTTCGCCTCGGCGGTCAGCTCATGCTCTGCCAGTGACTTGCCGACGTTCACGCCGCGCGCAGCGAGGAAGGTATTGGCCATTCCGCCGCCGATGATCAAGTGATCGACCTTGCTGACGAGATGAGTCAGCACGCCGAGCTTGGTAGAGACCTTCGCTCCGCCGACCACCGCCGCGACGGGATGCTCGGGATTGCCGAGTGCGCGTTCCAGCGCCTTCAGCTCTGCCTCCATCGCGCGGCCGGCAAAGCTCGGGAGGTAATGGGTGATCCCCTCGGTCGAAGCATGCGCCCGGTGCGAAGAGGAGAAGGCGTCGTTGACGTAATAATCGCCGAGCGCTGCCATCGCTTTCGCCAGCTCGGGGTCATTCTTCTCTTCGCCGTTGTGGAAGCGCGTGTTCTCAAGGATTCCGATATTGCCCGGAAGCATCGTCCCGATCGCCCGCTCCGCTTCCGGTCCCTGGCAATCCTCGATGAAACGGACGGACAGGCCCGCGAGCCGATGGAGCGGAAGCACAAGCTGAGCCGTGGACATGTCCGGCCGTTTCTCGCCCTTCGGCCTGCCGAAGTGCGACAGCAGCAGCACGATCGCTCCACGGTCGCTGAGCTCCAGGACCGTCGGGAGCATCGCCCGCAGGCGGGTGTCGTCGGTCACCGACGCGCCTTCCATCGGCACGTTGAGATCGACCCGGACGAGCACCTTCTTGCCGGTCAAATCCTCCGGCAGGTCATCGAGGGTCTTGAAGTTGGCCATCCTTGATTTCGTCACCCCAGCGAAGGCTGGGGTCCATGTCAGTGCAAGATCACGGACCCCAAAGCATTTCCACGACATGGATGCCAGCCTGCGCTGGCATGACGAGAGAGAATCAGCCGAGCGCCGCCATGGCGCAGGCGGTGTCGACCATTCGGTTCGAGAAGCCCCATTCATTGTCGTACCAGCTGACGACGCGCACTAGCTTGCCCTCGAGAACCGCAGTCTCGAGGCTGTCCACGGTCGAGCTTGCACTCGTATGCATGAGGTCGATCGAGACGACCGGCTCGTCGGTATAGTCGAGGATGCCCTTGAGGCGGTCGGTCTGCGACGCCGCCTTGAGGATCTGGTTGACCTCGTCGCGCGTGGTGTCGCGCTTCGGAGTGAAGGTCAGGTCGATCAGGCTGACGTCCGGGACCGGAACCCGGATCGCCGAGCCATCGAGCTTGCCCTTGAGCTCCGGAAGGACCTCGCCCACGGCGCGGGCGGCCCCGGTCGTGGTCGGGATCATCGACATGGCCGCGGCTCGGGCACGGCGCAGATCGGAATGGATCTGGTCGAGGATTTTCTGGTCGTTGGTGTAGGCGTGGACGGTGGTCATCAGGCCGCGCTCGATGCCGAGAGCGTCGTTCAGCACCTTGGCGACGGGAGCGAGGCAGTTGGTCGTGCAGGAGGCGTTGGAGACGATCGTGTGCTCCGCCGTCAGCTTGTCCTCATTGACGCCATAGACCACGGTGAGGTCCACGCCCTTCGCCGGAGCCGAGATCAGCACCCGCTTCGCGCCGGCGTCGATATGCTTCTGCGCGCTCTCGCGGTCGGTGAAGAAGCCGGTGCACTCGAGCGCCAGCTCGACGCCCTGGTCGCGGTGCGGGAGCTTGGCCGGGTCCTTCTCGGCGGTGACATGGATGCGCTTGCCGTCGACGACGATGTCGCTGCCCTCGGCCTTCACCTCACCCGGAAACTTGCCGTGCACGCTGTCATGCTTGAACAGCCAGGCGTTCGCCTTCGCGTCGGCGAGATCGTTGACGGACACCAGCTCCAACCCGCAGTCCGGCCGCTCAAGGATCGCTCGGGCGACCAGCCGGCCGATGCGGCCGAAGCCGTTGATTGCAACTTTCGTCATTGGATTCCTCGTTGTTTCATGAAGTCG
>DASVXR010000381.1:0-2949 GCA_036392595.1 Sphingomicrobium sp. | reverse complement strand
GATGCCAAGCCCGCAAAAGCGCGCTTCTTCTACGCGGTCATCGCCGCGACCACCTTTGCCGGCGCATCGCTCGAAGCCATCGGCATCAATCCGGTAAAGGCCCTGTACTGGAGCGCCGTTGTCAACGGCATCCTCGCCGTGCCTCTCATGGCCTTGATGATGCTGATCGTCCGCAATCCGCGCGCGATGGGAAGGCTGACGCTTTCGAATGGCTACACGCTTCTCGGCTGGGCAGCGACCCTGGTCATGGCGGCTGCGTCCGCGGTCTTCTTCTGGTCGCTTCGCTAGGAGCTCAGCCCTTCGCGCGGACCTTGGCGATCTCTTGCTTCAGCGTGTCGTAGCCAACCGCGCCGTTCAGCACCGTGTTGCCGATCACGAAGACCGGGGTCCCGGTCGCTCCAAGCTGGCCGGCGAGCTGGAAGTTGCGCTTGAGCTCCTCCTCGATGACGGGGTCCTGCTGCGGTTCGGGCGCGATGCCGGCGGCTTGTGCCGCCTTCGCATTTGTATCGGGCGCGGGGCGTCCCGTGGCCCACATGGTGTCGTGGAACTGGGCGAAGCGGCCGAGCCTGGACGCTTCTAGAGACAGGCGCGCCGCGGCGACGCTGTCGGGACCGAGGATCGGCAGCTCCCGGTAGACGACGCGCAGGCCCTTGTCCTCCTGCAGCAGCCGGTCGACGGTCGGATTGCTCGCCTTGCAATAGGGGCAGGCGTAATCGAAGAACTCGACGAGGGTCACGTCCGGCTTGGACGAGCCCTTCCAAGAGCTTCCGAACGGAGTTTCGATCGCGGCGCGGTTGCCCGCGAGGATCGGCGCATATTGCAGTCCACGCAGCGCATCGACCGTCTCATTGAGGATGTTGGGATCGGCGAGGAGGCCCCGCCGGACGATCTTGCTGCTGAGGAAGGTCGGCATGGCGAAGGTGAGCGCGGCGGCCGTCAGCAGCGACCCGATCACTCCCCCCGCAATCGCCGCCATCCAGGGCGACGATGCTCTCTCACTGCTCACGGATTCTTCTCATCCCTGTACTTCTTGTCTTTCTTCGCGAGCTCGGTCTTCGACACCATGGCGATATCCTGTGCGCGAAGCCAGTCCGGAGTGTTCGGCGGAATGCCCTTCATCGCCATCTTCGCGCTTGCATAGGCAAGCTTGGGATTGTCCTCGAGGTTGCTGCGCTCCGCGGTAGCGAGCGCCGCTCGCCCCTCGTCGCCCTCGCGGTCGTAGATAATGCCGAGCTGGTACCAGGCGAACGGATCCTGGTTGTCGCGGCTGACGGCGATTTTCAGAATGCGCTTGGCTTCGGCGAAATTCTTGGGGTCCTCGGTCGCGACGAGCGCATGGCCGAGCATGGCGGTGATGAGCGGCGCGTCGCCGGACCGCTGAACCGCCTCGCTCAGCGGAACGATGGCCTCGGCCGGCTTGCCGCCTTCGAGCAGGATCTGGCCCTTGAGCTCGAGAAAGAAGGGGTCGTGGGGATCGGCCTTGAGCAGCGCATCGGCCTCCGAGACGGCCTTATCCGGGTAGCCGCTCATGTGGTAGGCGTAGGCCCTCGCGTAATGCGCGGGAATGCTCTGGTCGCTCTCCGGATATTTGGCGACGGCGTGGCCGGGGTCGATGAAGCCGTTGAGCTTGGCCTTCACGCGCAGGAACCGTGCCTGGAGGCCGGGGTCCACCGGCTTGTTCCAGGCAGCGTCGGTCTTGAAGCTCTGCTCGAGCGCCTGGATGCGCTCGGAGCTCAAGGGGTGCGTCCGGTTGTAGCTGTCCTTCGCATAGATCGCGAGGCGATACTCCTGGTTCTGCAGCTTGCCGAAGAACTGGAGCATGCCTTTCCCGCTGATGCCCGCGCCGTGCAGATATTTGACGGCGGCGGCGTCGGCGGTGGCTTCCTGCGCCCGGGTGAAAGCGAGGAACTTGCCCATCGCGGCCTGCTCGCCGGCCATCATGATGCCCATCGCCGCGTCGCCTGCTCCAGCTGCAATGGCAAGCGCTCCAAGGACCATCGTCGCGATCTGGATTCCGGTGGCTTCCTTCACCCCCTCGTCCATTCGGATCGAGTGGCCGCCGGCGACGTGGCCGAGCTCGTGCGCGATGACGCCCTGCAGCTCGTTGACGTTGTCGGTGGCCTGGATGAGGCCCGACTGGATATAGACCGTCTGCCCCGTCGCGACGAAGGCGTTGATCTCCGGATCGTTGAGCAGGACGACGTTGACGCTGGCCGGGTCCAGGCCGGCCGCGATCTCGAGAGGCCGGGCCACGTCCTTGAACAACAGCTCGGTCTCGGTGTCGCGCAGGACCGCCGGCGCGGCCCCGTCGTCGTCCTGCGCCACTGCCGGCTGCCAGCTTGCCATCGCCAGCGTCAGCGCGAGCATCAGCAGGCGCGCGAAGCGTGAAACCGGTGATTTCATCGGCGGCCGATTAGCATTTTTGGGCCTGAACGGGCCATGAAAGCGTCGGCCGAGCGACGAACAGCCTTATCCGAACGTCCGCTGCCACCAGCCGCTGCGCCGAGGCTCGCCATTCTCCTCCGCCGGCGCGGTGTCGTTGTTGGCCGGAGGAAGCGGCGCGGGCTCGGGCGCAGGCGCTTCCGCTTCCGCTGGAGCGGGCTCCGCTGCCTTCTTTCCGCGCCGCTTGCGGGCGGGCTTGGCCGGCGGAGCGGCCTCGTCGGCGGTTTGGGCGGGCGGAGCGTCGGCGGGAGCGGGTTCCGGAACGGCGACCTCCGCCTCGGCGGCTTCGGCTTTGCGCGAGCGGCGCCGCTTGGGCTTGGGCTCCTCCGCGGCCTCGGTCTCCGCGATCGGCGGCTCCTCGGCCAGCGGGCGCTCGGCCATCGGCGAGCTGTCCGCCTCGACGACGGGCTCGGCGCCTTCAGCGGCAGCGCCCTTGCGTCCGCGACGGCGCCTCCGACGGCGCGGCTCGGCCGAAGCTTCTTCGGCTGCTTCGATCGGAGCTTCCTC
>DASVXR010000380.1:0-5115 GCA_036392595.1 Sphingomicrobium sp. | reverse complement strand
ATCCTGGCCATCAGCGTGGCGTCGCTGCCGATGCTCGTCGATTGCAACATGAGCGCTCCGGAAGCGGTCTCCGCCTCATGGCGCGCGGCGCATGCCAACAAGCCGGAGATGATCCGCTGGGGGTTTACCGTGCTGGGGCTGCTGGTGCTCGGCTCGATCCCGCTGTTCGTCGGCCTCGCCTTCGTGCTGCCCTGGCTCGGCTATTCGACCTGGCACCTCTACACCCGGCTGATCGACCGCGACGCGATTCCGGGCCGCTGCCGCATCTAATCCGCGGCGCCGTGAAGCACCTTCTCGTCGAGGAAGCGCTCGATCGTGTGCTGGACGTGCGCCTGGCGCCCGCCGCCGGCGATCCTGTGAGTCTGCCCAACGTAGAGCATCATGTCGAACGGCCGATCCGCCTCCTGCAGCCGGTCGATCAGCATCGATGAATTCTCGAACACGACATTGTCGTCGCTCATTCCATGGAGGATCAGGATGGGCTCGTTGATCTTCAGTGCATCGTCGATCGCGTCCGAAGTGCGGTAGGGCGTCGGATCGACCGCAGGGTTGCCGAGATAGCGCTCGGTGTAATGCGTATCGTAGAGTTCCCATTTGGTCACTGGGGCGCCGACGATGCCGGCGGCGTAGAGGCCCGGCGGCGCAGCCTCGAGCATCTTCAGCGTCATGTATCCGCCGTAGGACCAGCCCGAGATCGCGATCTTCTTCGGATCGACGAACGGCTGACTCTGCAGCCAGCGCGCCGCAGCCGCCTGGTCGGCAACCTCGACCGTTCCCATCGCATGATAGAGCTGGTCGCCGAAGGCCCGCCCACGATTGGCCGAGCCGCGATTGTCCACCTGGAAGTAGATCCAGCCCTTGCTGACCCAATATTGCGCCATCGGGTTCATCCACGCGCGCCGGACCTGCTGCGCGGTGGGGCCGCCGTAATGCTCGAAGAAGACCGGATATTTCTTCCCGCTTTCGAGCTTCGGCGTGATCATCTCCCAGTAGAGCGTGCTCCCGTCGGTGCCCTTGAGCGTCCCGAACTTTACGGGCTGCTTCGACGCCAGGTAGGGCGCGTACGGGTGCTTCGCGTCGAGCTTGTTCTCCTCGACCCAGGCGATACGTTTGCCCGCCGTGTCCGCGAGATAGACCTGCGGCGGCTGATCGGGCGATGAGCGGGTGACCAGCAGGTGCGTCCCCGCCTTGTCCATGAACGCGTCGTTCCAATAGCCCGCTTCGGTCAGCCGCTGCGGCTCGCCGGGATTGAGGTAATCGATGACATAGACGTGCTGCTCGAGCACTCCGTCCTTGTTGCCGGTGAAGAACAGGCGGTGGTGCGCCTCGTCCACTCCGACAAGCTTCCCGACGGTCCAGTCGCCAAGCGTCAGCTGGTTCCAGCGCCCGCCGGTGAACCGATAGAGGTGCTTGAACCCGCTCTGCTCCGAGCTCCAGATCAGGCTGCCGTCGGTCCGCGGACGGAAGTCCTCGTTGAGGTCGACCCACGTCTTCGAGGTCTGGCTGGACAGCAGCCGGCTCGTCCCGGTCTCTGTATCGACCGCCAAGAGGTCGAGCCTTTTCTGGTCGCGGCTCTCACGCTGGACGTAGAGGGTGCTGCCGTCCTTCGACCAGTTCACTCGCGCAAGGTAGATGTCCCGATCTGGCCCGAGGTCGATTTTCAGTCGGCCCCGGCCCTGCGGGTCCGCCAACCAGAGGCTCACCGTGACGTTCGGGGTGCCGGCCGCCGGGTAGCGCTGGTCGAAAGTCTTGGTCCCATTCGCCCCGATCGCCGCCCGGGTGACCACCTGGACCTTGCTCTCGTCATAGCATTCGAACGCGACGTGATTGTCGCCCGGGCTCCACCAGGTGCCGGTGGTCCGGTCCATCTCCTCCTGCGCGACGAACTCGGCGGTGCCGCAGGTGACCGTATCCTTGCCCTCGGTCGTCAGCGCCCGCTCGACGCCGGTGGTCAGCTCGATCGCATAGAGGTTCTGGTCGCGGACGAAGCTAACGTAGCGCCCGCCCTCGGAGACGTGGGCGTCGATCTCCGTTTGGGGTGTGTTGGTGAGCCGGCGGATCGCTCCCGTTCCGACGTCCGCGAGATAGAGGTCGCCGTCGACCGGCACGAGGACGCTCTTGCCGTCGGGCGCCCATTCATATTCGACGATGCCCTTGCTCCCGCCGACTCGGGCGCGCTCGCGGCGCATCTTCTCGGCTTCCGAGATCTCGCCGCCGCCGAGCTTGGTCGAATCGACCAGCATCCGCATCTGGCCCGTCGACGTGTCCATCGCCCACAGGTCGAAGCGCTCACGGTCGTCGGGCCGGGACTTCAGCAGCGTCGCGTAGCGGCCGTCGGGCGACAGCTTGAGCTGCCGCGGAGTCGGGCCGGACAGGTCGGGGCTCGCGAAGATCCGGTCGATGGTCAGCTGCTTGCCGGCCGAAGCGCTCGGCTTCTGCGGTGCACAGGCGGCGAGGAAAAGCGGCACGGCCGCCAGGAGAGCAAGACGCATTCCGGCATTGCTAGCGACTGCGCTCTCGCCTGCAAGCGTGCCTGGACTCAGCTCCTCAGCGCGCCGTCGGCCTGCGGAGAGCCGACATAGAGGACATCGTCCAGGAAATAGGCTGCGAACGCGCCTTTGTTCGGCAAGTTCGCCTTCCGATAAAGCGACTGTGCCTGCTGGCGGACGGTTGCTTCCGACGTGCGGCGAAGCCGGGCGATCTCCTTGTGGCTGAGCCCGCGCAGGATCAGGTGACCGACGTCGCGCTCCGCAGGCGTCGCGTCCCATTCGTCGAACTGGCCGCCGATCGCCCCGCGGAACAGGTCCAGCTGGTCCTCGGCGCGCTTGCGCCATTCGGCTCCTTCAGCAGTCGCCCGTTCGAGGTCGCCGAGCAGGGCGGTCCGCTCCGCCCTTTGCTCCTTCACGTCAATCGCGATGAGCGCGGCGGACACGCAGGTCGCGACCAGCAACGCGAGCGAAAGCGCGTCGGCGAGGAAATCGGCGAGACCGATCGCTTCGTCCTCAGTAACCCATTCGAGCGCTATCATGCCGGCAAAGGCGAGCAACCCAAGAACCACCAGCCGTCCGCGCGAATGAAGCAGTCGTTCCATGGGTCTGCCCTTCGTAGCGAAACTTACGCCTGCCGCCCTCTCTGGCAAAGTCCGCTCAGTGCCGCCCCGGAACCTTGCGGAATTCTAGCGGGGGCCGGGACGATGCCGCGCCGTTCGTCAGCTCGAAGGTCTGGCGCGGGTTCTTGTTGTTCGAGCGGACATCCTCGTCCTCGGCGATCAGCCCCACACCCGGCGCGTAATATTTGATGTCGCGCGCCTTGGGCTCGAGCGCAGTCGTCTCGAGGACTTGCACCACGTTCGAGAAGGTCCCGATGCCGATGGTGAAGCGGGGCAGCACCGCCAGGGTAGTGCCCTCATCGACCGCGCCGTCGTTCGGTGAGAATTCCTGGTAATAATCGAAGCCGATGCTCTTGTTCGTGGGCATGATGTAGCCCGGCAGGCCGCCGTGGACCCCTGCCCGCCAGCTTCCGGCAGTGCTTGTGCCGACGAGATTGCCGTTCTTGTCGTAGCTGTAGGCGGTCGAGTCTTCCCCGAAGTACCAGACGTTCCCGCTCTTATCCTGGGCGAAATAGTCGAACGTGTCTTCGATCAGCAGGCTACCGCTATAGCCTTGGTCATGCACCTTCGCCGTCCTGACGTTGGCAATGATCGGCCCGTTGCCGACGCCTGTCATGACGAAGGATTCACCCTGGGATCCGGCGTAGGTCCGGACCTCACCCAGCCTTACAGGGAAATAGCTATTAGTGATGTTAGCGCTGCCCGTTCCGAAATTGCTCGCGCTGAACTCCGGCAGGAACGGATCGGCTGCAGCAGGTGCGGCCAGAGCCACAGCAGCCGCCGTCGACATAACCAACAAGTGCGTCCTCATGGTCGCCTCCATCGAGACTGCTCCCGGGACGCCAAATTGGGCCGCAAGCCCTGGGCGCCGCAATCCTACAGATGCAGGACGCTAGCGTAGATGAGCAACCAGAGAGGTTGAGGAGGGTTACGCCTCGGGCGCGTTCTCGGCGCGGGTCGCCTCGGTTTCGGCCCCCTGCCCGCCCGGAACGTCGCGCTGGATCGTGCGGCGCTCGGCGATGCGCGCCGCCTTACCGGTGCGGCCGCGCAGGTAGTAGAGCTTGGCCCGGCGGACGTCGCCGCGGCGCACGACCTCGATCGAATCGATGATCGGCGAATAGAGCGGGAAGACGCGCTCGACGCCCTCGCCGAAACTGATCTTGCGGACGGTGAAGCTGGAGCCGACGCCCTTGTTGGCGCGCGCGATGCACACGCCCTCGAAGGCCTGCACGCGGGTGCGGTCGCCCTCGATCACCTTGACGCCGACGCGCAGCGTATCGCCGGGGCGGAATTCGGGAACGGGCTTGTCCTTGGTCAGAGCGTCGATGGCTTCGCGCTCGAGGGTCTCGATCAGGTTCATTTCTTTTTCTTCTCTACTCTGTCCCGCTGCGCGCCAGAGGGCGGTGCCTGGGATGCGCCCCCGTGGCGCTCCATCAGGTCCGGCCGCCTTAGCCGTGTATCTTCGATCGCCCGTTCGCGTCGCCACGCAGCGATCTTCGCATGATCCCCCGATCGCAGCACTTCGGGGATCGTGCGCCCTTCCCACTCTACAGGTCGGGTATAGTGCGGATATTCGAGAAGCCCCGTCTCGAAGCTTTCCTCCTCTCCGCTGGAGGCCGCGCCCATTACCCCGGGAAGCAACCTCACGCAAGCGTCGAGGATCACCATCGCGCCAACCTCTCCGCCAGAGAGGACATAGTCTCCTATGGAGACGGGTTCGAGGGTGCGGGTTTCGAAGATTCTCTCATCGAATCCCTCGAAACGTCCGCAGAGCACGATAACGCCCTCGCCTGCGGCGAGCTCGCGCACGCGGCCTTGGGTCAGCGGCTTGCCGCGTGGAGTGAGCGCGAGCATCGGGCGCCCGTCGGCAACGCTGTCGAGCGCGGCCGCCAGCACGTCCGGTCGAAGCACCATGCCCGCTCCGCCGCCCGCGGGAGTATCGTCAACGCTTCTGTGCTTGTCAGTCGCAAAGTCACGGATGTTCGTGGCGTCGAGGCTCCAGATGC
>DASVXR010000379.1:0-1866 GCA_036392595.1 Sphingomicrobium sp. | reverse complement strand
GATCGCGGCGATCTACCGGCCCTATGTCGAGGACAGCCGGATCAGCTTCGAGGAGGAGGCGCCCGGAGCAGGCGAGATCGCCGAGCGAATGTCGAATCCGGTCCATCCCTGGCTGATCGCCGAGGAGAATGGGCGAGCCCTCGGCTTCACTTCCACCTCGCCCATGCGCAATCGCAAGGCTTACCGCTGGAGTGTCGAGACGGGGATTTATCTCGAGCCGCTGGCGCAGGGCCGCGGTCTCGGCCGGCAATTGCTCGCTGAACATCTGGCGTTGCTCGAACGGCAGGGCTTCGTGACGATCGTTGCGGGGATCGCCCTTCCCAATCCGGCAAGCGTCGCCCTGCACGAAAAGCTCGGCTTCACGCTCTCCGGCATCGAACGCGGGGTCGGGTTCAAGCTGGGCCTGTGGATCGACGTCGGCCGCTGGCAGCGGGACCTCGCGCCGCGAAATCCCAACCCAGCTGATCCGCGGGCTGCTGCCGGGTTAGCCTAGCCCTTCGGCGATGCGCTCGAGGACCGGCGCAGGCCGCTCGATGACCTCGCCATGCGACGGCACGATGCGCCGCAGCTCGGGAATCTTCGACCAGTCGCGCAGCTGCGCGGCAAGCGCCGCCTTGTCCTTGACGAGGAACCATTTGACCTCGCGCGCCATCTGCGGGCGCTTGATGCCGAAGCCGAAAAGCCGCGCCATGACGTTGGCGCCGAGGCCCTTAGGATGGCGGACATTGGAGATGACGTCGTTGAGGACGAGTGTCATTCGGCCCTCCCGGCGTACGATCAGGGCGCCTTCCGCCTCGCCCATTCCCGGGACAATGACGAACTCGACAGCCTTATCGGCCAGGATGTCGGAAGTGGCGTCGATGGCGACGGCTTGCTCGACCCTGCTCTTCGCGCCGGGAGGGCAGATCACCTTCATGTGGGGATAGCGTTCCTTCCAGATTCGCGAATCCAGCCGATGGAAACCGTTCGGTATGATCAGGAACGAGAGCATTCCGAATTCTTCGATCTGACGCATCTCCGCTTCGTGCAGTGCTACGGGGCTGAAGACGGCGGTCCGGCCACCCTGCAAGGCGACCACCGTCATCCTTCGCGGAAACCTGCCCAGCGGCATACGGATCTCGCCCTGGACCGTGAGGATGCCGTCGTCGATCATCTCGACCGGCCCGTGCGGAAAGACGGTCCACTTGGTGTGAAACTTCGGCATCGGCGAGCCGAACGCCTCAAATGTGAATCGGCTTGCCGGTCACCGCCATCGCCGCTTCCTTGAGCGCCTCATTGTGCGTCGGGTGGGCATGACAGGTGTAGGCGATGTCCTCGCTGGTGGCGCCGAACTCCATCGCCTGGGCGGCCTGGGCGATCATGGTGCCGGCGACCGAGGCGATCATCCACACGCCGAGCACGCGATCGGTCTTGGCGTCGGCGACGACCTTCACGAAGCCGTCGGTCTCGCGGTTCGTCTTGGCGCGGCTGTTCGCGAGCATCGGGAACTTGCCGACCTTCGTGTCGCCGTTCTGCTTCGCCTCCTCCTCGGTGAGGCCGACGCCGGCGATCTCGGGCATGGTGTAGACGACGGACGGGATCACCGCGTGGTTCACGATACCGGTCTGGCCCGCGATATTCTCCGCGACCGCGATACCCTCATCCTCGGCCTTGTGGGCCAGCATCGGTCCGGGGATCACGTCGCCGATCGCCCAGATGCCCGGCACCTTGGTGCGGAAGTCGTGATCGGTCTCGATCTGGCCGCGGTTGTTGGTCCGGAGACTAGCCTTGTCGAGGCCGAGGCCTTCGGTGTTCGGGCGGCGGCCGATTGAGACGAGGACGACGTCCGCTTCGATCGTCTCTGAAGCTCCACCCGCGGCCGGCTCA
>DASVXR010000378.1:0-7251 GCA_036392595.1 Sphingomicrobium sp. | reverse complement strand
CGGCCGCTCGCCTGCCCGGACCCTGAGCATGCGCCGCCCCAACTGAACGAGGATCAGCGCGAAGCCGCTGCGAGCCTCGCCTCATCGATTGGCAAAGGTTTCGATCCGGTCCTGCTCGACGGCGTCACCGGCTCGGGCAAGACCGAAGTCTATTTCGAGGCGATCGCCGAGTGCCTGCGCCAGGGGAAGCAGGCGCTCGTGTTACTGCCGGAGATCGCCCTGACCGAGCCTTTTCTCAAGCGGTTCGAGGCACGCTTCGGCTGCGCTCCGGTCGCCTGGCATTCGGACCTGCGCTCATCGCAGCGCCGCCGCGCATGGCGGGGGATCGCCAGTGGCGAGGCCGCGGTAACCGTCGGAGCGCGCTCTGCCCTCTTCCTGCCCTATCCCAACCTGGGCCTCATCGTCGTCGACGAGGCGCACGAGCCCAGTTTCAAGCAGGAGGACGGGGTCCAGTATCACGCCCGCGACACGGCGGTGATGCGCGCCAAGTTCGAGGAAATTCCGGTGATCCTCTCGACGGCCACGCCGCCGATCGAGAGCAAGCATATGGTCGAGCTCGGCCGCTACCGCGAAGTCACGCTGCCCCAGCGCTTCGCCGGCGCGTCGATGCCGGACATTCGCGCGATCGACCTCACCCAGGACCCGCCGCCGCGCGGGCGGTGGCTGGCGCCGCAGCTCGTCAGCGAGTTGGAAGCCAATCTCGAGCGCGGCGAGCAGTCGCTGCTCTTCCTCAACCGCCGCGGTTTCGCTCCGCTGACCCTGTGCCGCCACTGCGGCCACCGATTCCAATGCCCCAACTGCACCGCCTGGATGGTCGAGCACCGGCTGATGCACCGGCTCGCCTGCCATCATTGCGGCCACGTGATGCCGCCGCCCAAGGCCTGTCCCGAGTGCGGCGAGGAGGACAGCCTCGTCGCCTGCGGCCCCGGCGTCGAACGGATCGCAGACGAGGTCGCAGAGCTGTTCCCCGACGCTCGAACCGCTATCGTGACCTCCGATACCATCTGGTCGCCGCTTCGAGCGGCGGAGTTCGTCGGCGCAATGGAGGCGGGAGCGATCGACGTGGTGATCGGCACCCAGCTTGTGACCAAGGGCTACCACTTCCCGAACCTTACGCTGGTCGGCGTGGTGGACGCCGACCTCGGCCTCGCAGGCGGCGATCTTCGGGCGGCCGAGCGCAGCTTCCAGCAAATCCAGCAGGTCGCGGGCCGCGCCGGACGTGGCGACAAGCCGGGCCGCGTCTTCGTCCAGACGCACGACCCGGATGCGCCCGTCATTGCGGCGCTGGTCTCCGGCGACGCGCCGGGCTTCTACGCCGCCGAGACCGACGCTCGGCGCGAAGCCGCCATGCCGCCGTTCGGCAGGCTCGCCGCCATCATCATCTCGGCCGAGGATGCCTCCGAAGCCGAAGGAGTCGCCCGCCGCATCGGCAACGCCGCGCCCGAGGTCGAAGGCATGGCCGTGTTCGGCCCCGCTCCCGCGCCTCTCGCCATGCTCCGCGGCCGCCACCGTCAGCGCCTGCTCGTCCATGCCCGCAGAAGCCTCGACGTCCAGGACGTCATCCGCGACTGGCTCGGCGAGGTGGAGTGGAGCTCGAAAGTTCGAGTCAGCGTGGACGTCGACCCGTACAGCTTTCTCTAGGTCCCGCCGTGACTCCGCCGCCGCCGGACCCAGCGAGGCTGGACCAGCTCTCCGCGCTTGATCGCGAGCCACAGCAGCCACAGGCCGAAGACCGTCGCAATGACGATCGCGATCAGCGACGCTTCCAGGCCGAACCCGTTTCCGGTGAGCAGCGGATCGCCGTTCAGCTGCGCCTCGACCACTCCGTTCGCGGGCGTCCCGGAGACCGGGATGTCGTAGATCTCGCCCTGGGTGAAATTCCACGCGGCGTGGAGGCCCATCGGCAGCCAGAGGCTGCGCGTCAGCATATAGGCCGCGCCGAGCATGACCCCCGCTTCGAAGGCGATTCCGACGGCCGCGATCGGGCTCGCATGCGGGTTCAAGAGGTGCGCCGCTCCGAAGAAGGCGGAGGTCAGCAGCAGGGCCATCCAGCTCCCCGCGAATTCCTCGATCCAGCGGAAAAGAATCCCGCGGAAGACCAGCTCCTCGTTGATTGCCGGGAAAATCGCCGCTCCGATCAAAGCCGCTGGGAGGCCGTTCAAATTGCCCTCCCCCGTGATGCGGTAGACGCCGAGGACAGCCGCGACGCCCACGGCCAGCGAGAAGACGAGGAAACCCGCCCCCAATCCGAGGCCGAGATTCCGCAAGGCTGCCGGGTCGCGATAATCGTCTCGCGGCTGCTCGCCGAGCCGGCGGATCACGAGCTTGTAGGCCAGGATCAGGATCGGCATCGCGATGAGGTCGAAGGTCAGCTCCCTCGTAAGGCCCGGGATGGGCGGCACTGCATACTGGCCGATGAGAAGCGCGGCGGCGAAGCAGACGATCACGATCACCATCGCGATCAGCATCGCCACCAGCGGAAAATCCACGATTCGGCGCCAGAGCGGCCGCGTCGGCTGTGCGGTTTGAACCTGCTCCATTTGTCCCCCTCGGCTCCTGTTGAGCCGAACCGCCGAGAAGCTTCAAGCCTTTCGGAAAAGCGCTTTAGATCAAAGGGGTTGTCTCTCTATTCTGAAGCGTTACTCAAGGCGCCGGAGGGTATTGGGGGCATGTTCAAGACGATATTTGCGTTCGTGATGGGGCTGGCCTGCGCATCGGCTGCCGCAGCGGCTCCAGCGCCTGTGTGGCAGGCTTCGGAAACCGAGCATTTCACAATCTACAGCGCGAGTCCGCCGGACCGAGTGCTGAAGCTCGCGACCGACCTTGAAAGCTATGACAAGCTGATGCGCATGGCGACCGGCATCAGCCCGGACGAAAAGCCGGTGAAGGTCCGCATCTACCAAGTCGACGACATCCGCGACGTTCAGAAGGCGCTCGGCCTCGAAGACACGGGAATCGCGGGTTTCTACAGCAGCAATTCGCTCGGGCCGTTCCTGGTGACTCCCCGGAAGACCGGCTTCGAGAGCGAGGATTTCGGCCCCGACCTCGTGCTCCACCACGAATATGCGCACCACTTCATGCTGCAATATTTCCCGGCGAGCTATCCCGGCTGGTACACGGAAGGCTTCGCGGAGCTGGTCGGGTCGAGCAAGATCATGCCCGACGGGCGCATCGGCTACGGCATGCCCGCCAAGCACCGAGGTCACGAAATCGCCGCTTACTGGGTTCCGCTCCAGGAGCTGCTGACCAAGGAGAAGGTCACCTACCTCGATACCTACGGCCAGGGTTGGGCGCTGACCCACTATCTGACCTTCGACAGCAAGCGGGCCGCGGAGTTTCGGCGATATCTCGCGGCATTGAATGCGGGGCGGCCGCTCGACGAGGCGGCCAAGGCCTTCGGAGATCTCGGCGCGCTCGACCACGACGCCCGCAGCTACGTCCTCAACGGCGTATTCGATTACAGGCCGGTGAAGGTCGACATTTCCCAGCCGGTCATCAGGAGCGTTCGCCCGCTGAGTGCGGGTGAAGCTGCGCTCATCCCGGAGGTGATCGCCTATAGCGACGAGGACCTCAATGCGATCGAGAAGACCGGTTGGCGCGAGCGGGCGCTGAAGCTGCGCGAGGCGAACCTGAGCCATGCTCGCGAAAAGGTGGCGCTGTATCCGAGCGATCCCTTCGCGCTCTACTTCCTTGCCGAAGCCGAATACGGCCTCGGCCATTATGCCGAGTCCGAAGCGGCTGCCGACCGGCTCCTGGCGATCAATCCGAATCATGTTCGCGGGCTTGCGAGAAAGGCCATCGACATGGCCGAGCGCGCGCAGAGCCTTCCTCAGGCCGACCGGCTGGCAAAGGCCCAGGAGGCGCGTCACCTCGCCGCCCGGGCGAACCAGCTGGACAAGGAGGACCCGCTTCCGCTGCTCGCTTATTACGAGAGCTTCCACGCGGCCGGCGAAAAGCCCCCAGCGGTCGCCGTCGAGGGGCTGATGCAGGTCGTCTCGACCCTCCCGCGTGACACCAGGGCGCGCGGCCTCCTGGTCGACGAGCTTGCGTCGCAGCACCGCTATGCCGAGGCGATCGGCTGGCTTTCCCCGCTGGTCAACAATCTCGACGCTTCACCGCTGCGCGACTCCGTTCGCAAGAAGATGGACTGGCTGAAGGCGCAGCTGGCGACGCAGCAGGGAACGAGCCAAGCGGCGCGCTAGAGCGGAAGGCTCGACTGCGGAGACGGCTTCTCCGAATCGAGCAGCTTCTTCTTCCGCTCGATCCCGCCGCCGTAGCCGCCGAGCGAGCCGTCGCTGCGGATCACCCGGTGGCAGGGGATGAGCACGCAGACATGGTTGTCGCCATTCGCCGTGCCCACGGCCCTCACGGCCTTCGGGTGGCCAATGGCCGCGGCGATGTCCGCATAGCTCCGCGTCTCGCCGGCAGGGATCGTGCGAAGCTCGCGCCAGACGGCCTCCTGGAAGGCGGTTCCGGCCACGTCGATCGGCAGGTCGGGCGCCGCGAGCGGCTCCTGGATAGCGGTCAGCGCTCCTTCGACGAGCTCCCGAAGGCCCCCGTCATCCTTCACGATGGTCGCGTTCGGGAACAGCCGCTTGAGCGAGGCTTCGCTGTCGTCGAAGGTCAGCCGGCAAATGCCCTTGCTGGTGGCGGCGATCAGCATCTGCCCGAGCGGGCTGTCGAAATGAGTCCAGCGGATCGTCTCTCCGCGACCGCCGTCGCGCCATGCGGATGGGGTCATTCCGAGCCTCTCCTTCGCATCGCTGTAGAAGCCGCTCGGCCCCGAATAGCCGGCCTCATAGACCGCGTCGGTGACGCGCCCGTTTGCCCTGAGCGCGGACTGGGCGCGCTGAGTCCTCAAGCCCCGGGCATATTCCGCCGGAGACACGCCGAGGTCGCGTTTGAATATCCGCTGGAAATGGTGCGGGGCGTAGCCGACAGCTGACGCAAGTTCGGTCAGAGTCGGCGCCTCTTCGGCCTGTTCGATGATCGTCACCGCCTTGGCCACCGCCTCGCGGTCGCGGCCCACTTCATCGGGCTTGCAGCGCAGGCAAGCGCGGTAGCCGGCGGCGCTGGCCTCGGCGCCGTCGCGATAGAACGTGACGTTCTCGCGCTTCGGCCGCTTCGCCGGGCAGCTCGGCTTGCAGTAGATGCCGGTCGTATGGACGGCGCCCACCACTCGGCCGTCCCAGCGCCGGTCGCGGCGCATGAAGGCCGCCCAGGCGGTGTCCGCATCAAGAGGCGTGACGTTGGTCACCGCGGCTGATGTAGGGCCCGCAATATCTCGCGCAAGCGTCGCCATCGTTAGTTCCTTTCAATCCGTGCCGAGAAGCAGCCGCGAGTGGCGTTGTGGGCGTGAATGGTTTGGATCGCCGGGTTTGCGAAGAGCTTGCGAATCCCCGCATCGGCTTGGCCCGGCTGGGTCAGGATAGCTTCGGCCATCATGCCGTCCTTGTCGAACCCGCGGAGCGAGAGGACGCGCGATTTGAACACCGGCGGGACCTCGTCGACATATTCGGCCGCTTGCTGGTCGGCCTCGGTTACGAAGATCGCGTGGCTTGCCCGATAGGGGTTCGCGACATCGTGACTGACGTGGTTGAGCAGAAGCACGCTCTCGCCGAGCTCGCGATCGGTGAGGCTGACTCGGCACGGGAATGTCGGGCTGTTCACCGTCATCCGCACTACGCCGCGCTTCGCCAGCTCCTCATCCGGCAGGCCGAACAGCTCGGCATAAGGCTTGGGATCGAGGCCTTTCACTACGTAGCTCATTAGAAATCTCCCTTGTTCGGGAGTGCATTTACGCGAACGCGATTCGGCTTGCTTCCGCAGGCTTGCGGTCAAACCAAAGCTAGGCGGTTGCATCCCCCCCAGCCGCTTGCTAGGGGCCTCGCGACCCATGGGGGCGTGTCGGGGCTAAGCCCGTGGCAACGCCCCGTTTTTCGCATGGGGCAACATTCCGTTTCTGGAGCTTTTCGCGCGTGGATAATTCCGGCGGCATTCGGGCCAGCTTAGCGGGGCGCTACGCATCCGCACTGTTCGACCTTGCCCGCGAGCAGCGGCAGATCGATGCCGTCGGCCGCAGCCTCGACGCGCTTGGCTCGGCGCTCGTTGATTCGAAGGATTTCGGCGAGCTCGTCGATAGCCCGCTCGTCTCGCGCGACGAGGCCGGCAAGGCGTTCGCCGCGCTCGCTCCCCAGCTCGCGCTCGATCCGATCACCGGCAACTTCCTCGGGGTCCTCGCCCGCAACGGCCGCAAGGGCCAGCTGCGCGCCATCATCCGCTCCTTCAAGCGCCTCGCCGCCGAGCATCGCGGTGAGACGACTGCGGAGATCGTGACGGCCCGCCCGCTCAACGACGATCAGGTCGCGGCGCTCAAGGCACAGCTCCGCGCCCGCGCCGGCCGCGACGTCAACATCGACGCGACCGTGGACCCCAACGTCCTCGGCGGAATCGTCGTGAAGCTGGGAAGCCAGCGCATCGACGCTTCCATCCGCACCAAACTCAACCGGCTCGCCCAGGCGATGAAAGGCTAAGCAAGAATCATGGACATCCGCGCCGCTGAAATCTCCCGCGTCATCCGCGACCAGATCGCGAATTTCGACGCCGAGGCCGAGGTCTCGGAAGTCGGAACCGTGCTGTCGGTCGGCGACGGCATCGCCCGCATCTACGGGCTCGACAACGTCCAGGCCGGCGAGATGGTCGAGTTCGACAACGGCACCAAGGGCATGGCCCTGAACCTCGAAGCCGATAACGTCGGCGTCGTGATCTTCGGCTCGGACGCCGAGATCGCGGAAGGCTCGAACGTCAGGCGCACCGGCACGATCGTCGACGTTCCGATCGGCAAGGGCCTCTTGGGCCGCGTCGTCGACGCTCTCGGCAACCCGATTGACGGCAAGGGCCCGATCGAGGCGACGGAACGCCGTCGCGTCGAGGTGAAGGCGCCCGGCATCATCCCCCGCAAGTCCGTGCACGAGCCGGTGCAGACCGGCCTCAAGGCGCTCGACGCGCTTGTCCCGATCGGCCGCGGCCAGCGCGAGCTCATCATTGGCGACCGCAAGACCGGAAAGACCGCCGTCGGCATCGACGCGATCATCAACCAGAAGGGCTCGGGGGTGAAGTGCTTCTACGTCGCGGTCGGCCAGAAGGAGTCGACGGTCCGTGGCGTTATCGAAAAGCTGAACGAAACCGGGGCGATGGACTACACGACGGTGATCGTTTCCGGCGCGAGTGCCCCTGCCCCGCTGCAATACG
>DASVXR010000377.1:0-4278 GCA_036392595.1 Sphingomicrobium sp. | reverse complement strand
GACACGATGCTCGAGATCAAGGTCGACGAGAGCCGGCGCATCCGCGGAGCGCAGCAGACCAGCGAGACCGAGCTCGGCGATTATGAGAAGGTCGGGGGCGTCTATTTCCCCATGTCGATCGAGACTTGGACGCAGGGCCAGCCGAACCAGAGGACTCGAATCGAGCTCGCCAGCGCGGCTGCCAATCCGGCAATTGCCGCCGATTTCTTCGCCGAGCCGCACGGACCATCGACCCCGACCAAGGCAGGCGGTGAGCCGCCCGACGCGTCGCAGAAGCCGCAGGCCAAGAAGCCTCCCGCCAAGCCGCCCACCGAAAGCAAGGCGCCGCCCGCCAATCCGTCGAACCCGCCGAAGGGGAAGTGAGAGCCATGCTGCGTACCATCCTGCTCGCATCCGCTGCGATCGCCATCACCCCGGCAACCGCGCAAAGCTTCGACAGCGCCGCCATCTCCGGTCTTGGAATCCGCAACATCGGCTCCGCGACCATGTCGGGCCGAATCGCTGCCGTCACGGGCCGCCAGGAGAAGGACGGCAAGGTCACGCTCCTCGTCGGCTCTGCCTCCGGCGGCGTGTGGAAGTCCGAGGACGGCGGGACGACTTTCAAGCCGGTGTTCGAAAAGCAGCCGGTGCAGTCGATCGGCGCCGTGGCGCTCGATCCGACGAACAAGGACGTAATGTGGGTCGGCACGGGCGAGGCCTGGACGCGCAACTCCGTCTCTGTCGGCAACGGCGTCTACAAGTCGACGGACGGCGGGGAGACTTGGACCAACATGGGCCTCCCCGGGACCGAGCGCATCGACCGGATCATCGTCCACCCGAAGAACGGCGACATCGTCTATGTCTGCGCTCCGGGCCCACTATGGTCGGACTCCGCCGAGCGCGGCCTCTACAAGACGACCGACGGCGGCAGGACCTGGTCGCTTATCCTCAAGGGCGCGAACCTTTCCACCGGCTGCTCGTCGGTCGCGATGGACCCGGCCAATCCGGAGCATTTGCTCGCGGGCACGTGGGACTTCCGCCGCAAGCCCTATGAATATCGCTCCGGCGGCAATGGCCCCGACCAGCCGTCGGGAAGCCGCTTCGCTGAAAGCCGCGACGGCGGAAAGACCTGGACATACCTGACCTCCGAGAACCGCAAGGGGCTTCCCGCCTATCCCTGGGGCCGCCTCGAGATCGCCTACGCACCCTCGAACCCGAAGCGCGTCTATGCCTTCATCGAGAACCCGCGGTCCGCGCTTTATGTGTCGGACAACGGCGGGCTCACGTGGGAAGAGAGGGACCGGAGCCAGGGGATGGTCTGGCGGCCCTTCTACTTCGCGCGGCTAGTGGTCGATCCGAAGAACCCCGATCGCCTCTTCAAAATGGGCTATTCGATCATCGCGTCGGAAGATGCCGGCAAGAGCTTCTCGAACGCCGCGGGTGGATCGCATGACGACTGGCACGACATCTGGATCAATCCGACAAACACGAAGCACATCGTGGGCGGTGATGACGGCGGCCTCTGGTACACCTATGACGGCGCCAACCGGTGGTGGAAGGCGAACAACCTTCCGGTCAGCCAATTCTATCATGTCAGCACCGACAACAAGGACCCCTACCAGGTCTATGGCGGCCTGCAGGACAATTCGAGCTGGGTCGGCGATCAGGAATATCCGGGCGGGATCACCAATAGCCGCTGGGAGAATCTGTTCGGGGGGGACGGCTTCTGGGCCTTCTCCGACCCGTCCGACCCGAATTTCGCCTATGCCGAATATCAGGGCGGGCACATCGGCAGGATCAACCGAACCACTCTGGAGCAGCGCAACATCCAGCCGCAGGGCGGCTACAAGGAAAAGCTGCGCTACAACTGGAACACGCCGATCGCGCTGTCTCCGAATGAGAAAGGCACGATCTACGTCGGCTCGCAATTCCTGTTCCGCAGCCGCGACCATGGAGTGACCTGGGACCGGATCTCGCCGGACCTTACGACCAACGACCCGATACGGCAGCGCCAGGAGCAGTCGGGCGGGATCACGGTCGACAATTCATCGGCCGAGATGAACACCACGATCTATTCGATCTCGGAGAGCCCGCGCGCGGCGGGGCAGATCTGGGTCGGCACCGACGATGGCAATGTCCAGCTGACCCGGGATGGCGGGAGGAGCTGGACGAACCTCACGCCGAATGTCGGGATGCCGCAGGGCAATTGGATCAGCTGGGTCGAGGCGAGCCGCTACAATCCGGCGGTCGCTTATGTGACCGACGACCGACACGCCTATGGCGACATGGGAACCTATCTCTACCGCACCGCCGATTATGGCCGGACCTGGCAGCGGCTGGTCGGACCGCAAACGCCGGGAGTCCGCGGCTACGCCCACGTCATCAAGGAAGATCGGGTCAACCCGAACATCCTGTTCCTCGGGACCGAGTTCGGGCTCTTCATGAGCCTCAACGGCGGGCAGAGCTGGGCGCAGTTCAAGCCGACGGGCTTCCCCGACGGAGTCGCGGTGCGTGACCTCGCGCTGCAGGACCGCGACGACGATCTCGTGCTTGCGACCCACGGACGCGGCATCTGGGTCGTCGACGACATCAGCCCGCTGCGCGAGCTCACCTCGCCAGTGCTCGCCAGCAATGTCGCCCTGCTCCCCGGCAAGCCGGTGGAACAGCGGATCCAGGGCAACGGCGGCTGGGCGGAAGGCGACGCTTCCTACGCCGGCGACAACCCGCCGGGCGGCGCCGTCATCTCTTATTACCAGAAGGCGCGGCACGTCATCGGGCGGATGAAGCTCGAAATCCTCGACGCGCAGGGCAATATCGTGGACGAGGTGCCGGCCGCCAAGCGGCGCGGCCTCAATCGAGTGAGCTGGTCGATGCGCACCAAGCCGCCGCAGGTGCCGCCCGCCGCCTCGCTCGCCGGCAATTCGGCGATCGGCCAGCGGTTCCTCCCCGGGACTTATACCGTCCGGCTGACCAAGGCGGGGCAGGTGGTGTCCGAGCCGCTGACGGTCACGCTCGACAGACGCGCGACCTTCACCGCCGCCGACCGACAGGCGCAATTCGCCGCTTCGGAGCGGGTCAAGTCGATGTTCGGGAGGATGAGCAAGCTCGTCGCGCAGATCAACGCCGTGCGCCAGCAGGCGGGCGGCATCGCCGCGAACGGCTCGGCGCCGGCGGACGTGAAGGCGGCCGCCGCGCAGCTGTCGGGCAAGGCGGACGATCTGAGGAAAGAGATCGTTGCCACCAAGGAGGGCGGCGCGATCACCGGCGAGGAGCGGCTGCGCGAGCATGCCGACGACGTCTATGGCGCAATCAACTCGGTCGAGGACCGCCCGACCGCCTATCAGCTCGCGCGCATCGATGCGCTCGACCGCGAGCTCAAGGACGTCGAGGCCAAATGGGCCGCCTTCCAGGCCGCCGATCTCGCTGCTTTCAATGCCAAGCTGCGCGGCGCGAACCTGCCGCCGCTGACCGTGGCCGAGGTGAAATTTGACCGCGACGAGCTGGCGCGCGGAGGGCGCGTGTCCGCGCTGGTGCGCGGCCTCGTCGGAGCGCGCTTCTACGGCGACATGGGCGTCGTCGAAGAGAAAGCGGAGAAGGACTGAGCCGGGCTACTCCGTTCGCGACGTCGAGGCACTCTCGAGCGGCCGGACATGCACGCTCTTGATGTTGGTGAACTCGCGGATTCCGAACTCGCTGCACTCGCGGCCGTAGCCGGAGTGCTTCACCCCGCCGAAGGGCATTCGCGGGTCGGACCGGACATTCTCGTTGACGAAGCTGAGGCCGGCCTCGAGCTCCTCGGCCGCGATCCGCCGGCCGCGGTCGGGATTGCCCGTCAGCACTCCTGAGCCGAGGCCGAATTCGCTCTGATTCGCGATTCGGATGGCATCCTTCTCATCCTCGGCCGCAATGATCGCCGCGACTGGGCCGAACACCTCCTCGTCGTGTGCTGGCTGGCCTGGAAGCACGTTCGTCAGCACCGTCGCGGGGTACCAGGCGCCGGGGCGGTCCGGCACGTGGCCGCCGAGCAGCAGCCGGGCTCCCTTGCGGACGCTTTCGGTGACCTGGCGGTGGATCTCGTCCCGTGCCTTGGCGCTCTGCATCGGGCCGAGCTTGGTGCCTTCCTTCGCCGGATCGCCCATTTCAAAGCCGCGCATCGCATCGGTCAGCGCCGATTCGAACTGCTCGAGCACGGAACGGACGACGATGAAGCGCTTGCCGGCGATGCAGCTCTGCCCACCGTTCACCATGCGCGCCGTCGCCGCCACTTTCGCCGCCGCGCGTATGTCGGCGTCTTCGAGC
>DASVXR010000376.1:0-2161 GCA_036392595.1 Sphingomicrobium sp. | reverse complement strand
GGCCATATTTGTGGCTGTTCTCGGTATGGATCGAGGAGCCCGCAACGAAGCGGAAATGCTTTCCGCTGACGCTGAACTCGACGTCGCGAACGACGACCAGGTGCATCTCGATGCGTGACAATATGTCGTTCCACCGCGCCTCGTGGCGGAACGCGTCGAGCGGGATATTGCCGTCGAGCTCGCGGTTGATCCGCTCGAGGATGTTGAGGTCGAACTCGGCGGTCACGCCTTCGGGCTCGTCATAGGCGGCGAGAAGGCGCTCGATCGGCTTCACCCGGTCCATGCCGATCAGCAGCTTCGCCCCGACCCCGAGCAGCGAGCGGAAATGGCGCAGCAGGTCGGTACCGCTCCATGGAATGAAATTGCCGATGGTCGAACCGGGGAAGAAGCCGATGCGCGGCAGCTGCTCGATTCCTCCGGGGAGGCTGAAGGGGCGCGTGAAATCGGCGATGACCGGGAGGACCTCGAGCGAGGGGAAGCCCTCCCGCAGCTGGCGCACGCTTTGCTCGAGATAGTCGCCGGAAATGTCGACGGGCACGTAAGCCGCCGGCGAAATCGCCTTCAGCAGGATCGGGGTCTTCGTCGCCGAACCGGCGCCGAACTCGACCACGGCGGCGCCCTTGGGCAGGTTCGCTGCAACCTCGTGGATGACCGACTTCAACAGCTTCGTCTCAGTCTTGGTCGGATAATAAGAGGGGAGGCGAGTGATGGCGTCGAACAGCTCGGACCCGCGCCGGTCGTAGAGCCAGCGCGCCGGGATCGCCGGGATGGGCGCCGACAGGCCGTTCAGCACATCGTCGCGGAAGGCGAGCGTCTGCTTATCGAGCGTCTTTAGCAAGGCGCACCCCCGTGAACTGCCAGCGAGCGGCCGGCGGGAAGAAGTTGCGGTAGGAGGCCCGGCTGTGCCCCCGGGGCGTCGCGCAGCTCGCGCCCTTCAGCACCAGCTGCCCCGACATGAACTTACCGTTGTACTCGCCGACTGCGCCTTCGGCGGGTTTGAAACCCGGGTAGGAAGCAAAGGCGCTCTGCGTCCATTCCCACACGTCGCCGAACATTCCGCCGCCGGGACGCGGGACGGCCGCGCCGGCTTCATCGAGCTGGTTGCCCATGTTCGGATCGGTGGAGGCGGCGAAATCCTCCCACTCCGCTTCCGTCGGGAGCCGCGCTCCCGTCCAGCGGGCGAAGGCGTCGGCTTCGTAATGGCTGACGTGCGCAACCGGTGCGGCCCAGTCGATCTCCCGCCGGCCGGCGAGCGTGAACTCAGTGCCGTCCTCGCGCCAGTAGAGCGGCGCGGCGACGCGGTCCTGCTGTACCCAGGCCCAGCCGTCCGAAAGCCATAGCGTGGGCGTCGAATAGCCGCCGTCCTCGATGAAGTCGCGCCACTCCTTGTTCGTGACGCGGCGATTGGCGAGCTCGTGCCCCGTCAGGATGACGCGGTGGCGCGGCCGCTCGCAGTCGAAAGCGAAGCCAGCCTCAGTCGCGCCAATCTCGACCAGGCCCTCGCGGCCGCGGTGCCAGCTCAGCGGCTCGACCGCGAAGCAGGCGGGCGGCGGAAGCTCGCCATAGGCCGGCTCCAGCGGATTCTCCGCGAAGGTCGCGAGAATGTCGGTGAGGAGCAGCTCCTGGTGCTGCTGCTCATGGTTGATGCCGAGCTCGATCAGGTCGAGCGCGGCAGTAGGCAGTGACGGGAGCGCCCGTTCGAGCGCTTCGTCGACCGACGCGCGATAGGCGCGGACCTCGTCGAGCGATGGGCGGCTGAGCATCCCGCGCTTCGGGCGTGCGTGCCGCGGCCCTTCGCCCTCGTAATAGCTGTTGAAGCAATAGGGCCAGCGCTCGTCGAACAGCCGATAACCGGGCAGATGATCGCGGAGCACGAAGGTTTCGAAGAACCAGGTCGTGTGCGCGAGGTGCCATTTGGCGGGCGAGGCGTCCGGGAACGGCTGGATCGTCGCGTCGGCGTCGCTGAGCGGCTTTGCGAGCTCGAGCGTCAGCTTGCGGGTGGCGAGGAGCCTCTCGCCAAGCGCAGCGGTCGCCTCTTGGGGGGCTCTTTCCGAATCCTCCCTGGCCATTCGCGGCCCACTGCCACGAAACGGCCATCGCGTATAGTCGGAAGTTCGCCGAATGTTCCGCGGGCGGGCTCTATTCGCCGCGCGTGGCCCCC
>DASVXR010000375.1:0-6766 GCA_036392595.1 Sphingomicrobium sp. | reverse complement strand
GACATGGCGGGAGGCACCGGCGACGTGGCCTTCCGAATGGCTCGCCGAGGCGCCCGGGTGACCGTCGCCGACATCAATGCCGACATGCTCGAGGTCGGCAAGGAGCGGGCCGAGCGCCGGGGGCTCGTCGGGCTCAGCTGGAAGGTCGAGAATGCCGAAAAGCTCAGCTTCGCCAACGCCAGCTTCGACGCCTACACGATTGTCTTCGGAATCCGGAACGTCACGGACATCCCCGCGGCTCTCAGGGAAGCGCACCGAGTCCTGAAGCGCGGCGGCCGTTTCTACTGCATGGAATTCTCGTCGAGCGAGTGGCCGGGATTCGCCAGGCTCTATGAGACCTACGCGTCCGAGGCGATCCCACGCATCGGCAAAGTCGTCGCGCGCGACGAGGAGAGCTACCGCTACCTCGTCGAAAGCATCCGGCGCTTCCCCCTACCCGCGGTCTTCCGGAAGATGGTCGAGGACGCGGGCTTCGTCCGCGCCAGCGCGGACCCAATGCTCGGTGGCTTGGTGACCATTCACAGCGGTTGGAAGATTTGATGCTTCGCACCGAGCTCAGCAGCTCCTGGCGGAGCTTCTTCGGTTGACCACCAGCGTCACTCACCTGTGGCGTTTGCTGAAATGGGGGCGCACCCTCGCCCGCCACGGAGCGCTGCGGGGAATCGAAGAGGACCCGCTGACTCCTCCGCCGGTCCGACGGCTTGCTCGCATCGCCCGGTTCGGAGCGCGAATTCCGCCGACGCCCGATTATGCGGCCGCGCTCGTCGCGATAGGGCCCGCCGCGATCAAGCTCGGCCAGGCGCTGTCCACGCGCCCCGATCTCGTCGGCGAACGGGCGGCCGAGAATCTTTCGCAGCTCCAGGACGACCTGCCCCCTGCCCCGTTCGGCGCCATCAAGCAGACGGTGGAGACCAGCTTCGGCGCTCCGCTCGACGCACTGTTCACCGAGTTCGACGAGAAACCAATCGGCTCTGCCTCGATTGCGCAGGTTCATCGCGCCGTCACTACCGAGGGGCGCGAGGTCGCCGTGAAGGTGCTTCGCCCCGGCGTCGAGGAGGAATTCGCCAAGGCCATCGAGACGTATGAATGGGCGTCGGCTCACGCCGAGGCCTATGGCGGCGAGCTCGAGCGGCTTCGGCCGCGGCTGGTCGTCGCCCAGTTCCGCCAATGGACCGCGCGCGAGCTCGACCTCCAGCGCGAAGCGGCTTCCGCTTCCGAGCTGCGCGAGAACATGGTCGCGGAGCCCGGCTATTATATCCCGGACATCGACTGGCGTCGCACCGCGCGACGAGTGCTCACCCTCGAATGGCTTGAAGGGATCAAGCTCAACGACCGCGAGGCGCTGATCGATGCCGGGCACGACTGTACGGCGCTCGCCCAAACCCTCGTCCGCGCATTCCTGCGCCAGGCGGTGGTCGACGGCTTCTTCCACGCCGACCTGCATCACGGGAACCTCTTCGCTCTCCCCGACGGCCGGATTGCCGCGATCGACTTCGGAATCATGGGCCGGATCGACCGGCGGGCGCGCGTCTGGCTGGCGGAGATCCTCTACGGCCTCATCACCGGCGACTACCGGCGGGTCGCGGAGATCCACTTCGAAGCGCAATATGTGCCGGCGCATCACAGCGTCGAGGAGTTCGCCACGGCCCTTCGCGCCGCTGGCGAGCCCATCCGCGGCCTTCCTGTGAAGGACATCTCCGTCGGCCGGATGCTCGAGAGCCTGTTCTCGATCACTCGTGATTTCGACATGCCGACGCAGCCGCACCTGCTGCTGCTGCAGAAGACGATGGTGATGAACGAGGGCGTCGCATCCGCGCTCGATCCCGACATCAACATGTGGGAGACGGCCGAGCCTTTCATCAGCGAGTGGATCCGCTCCGAGCTGGGGCCGGAAGCCTATTACGCCGACCGAATCATCGAGCTGGTGCGCGCGGCGAAGAAGATCCCCGAGCTGATCAACCGCCTCGACCAATATTATCCTCCGGCCGGGGCCGCTCCTCCCCCGCCGCCGCTCCCTGACATTGCCGTGATCCAGGAACGCAACTGGTGGGGCTATGCCCTGGTCGCGCTCGCGAGCGCGGCCATCGGCGCGCTGCTGATGTTTGTGCTACGCTAAAGGGGATGGCGAAGGTCCTACTCATCATCGGCGGCGGAATCGCGGCGTACAAGTCGCTCGAGCTCGTGCGCCTGCTCAAGAAGGGCGGGCACGAGGTGACTCCCGTCCTCACCAAGGGCGGCGAGCATTTCGTCACCGCGATGAGCCTAGGCACGCTGGCCGAATGCCAGGTCCACACCTCCCTTTGGGAGCTGAAGGACGAGGTCGAGATCGGCCATATCCAGCTGTCGCGGTCGGCGGACTTCGTGCTGGTGTCCCCGGCGACCGCCGACCTGCTGGCGAAAATGGCGGCGGGTATCGCGGACGATCTTGCGACCACGCTCCTGCTCGCGACCGACAAGCCCGTGGTGGTCGCTCCGGCGATGAACGTGCGAATGTGGCTTCACCCGGCGACTGCCCGAAACGTCCAACGGCTGATCGATGACGGCGTGAGGGTGATCCAGCCGGCCGAGGGCGAGATGGCGTGCGGCGAGTTCGGTCCCGGGCGCTTGCCCGAGCCGAAGTACATCATGGACCAGCTCTCCGACCTGCTGAAGTGACGCTCGCCGGCAAGCATATCCTTGTCACCGCCGGGCCCACTCACGAGCCCATCGACCCGGTCCGGGTGATCGCCAACCGCTCGTCTGGCCGTCAGGGTTTCGCGATCGCCGCCGCTGCCGCCAACGCCGGAGCGCGAGTGACCCTGGTCGCCGGCCCAGTGACTCTCGACACTCCGCTCGGCGTCGAACGCGTCGACGTCGAGACGGCCGAGCAGATGGCCGAGGCCGTCATGGCGTCGCTTCCCGCAGACGCGGCGATCCTCGTCGCCGCCGTGGCGGACTGGCGCGTGGAACCCTCGCCGACCAAGCTCAAGAAGGGCGCGGGGCCGCCGAAGCTCAAGTTCGTTCCGACGCGCGACATCCTTGCCGAGCTCGGCGCCAGCCCGAAGCGCCCGCGCCTCCTCATCGGCTTTGCCGCCGAGACCGAGCGGGTGGTCGAGAATGCCATCGCCAAGCAGGTCGCAAAGCGCGCGGACTGGATCGCAGCCAACGACGTGTCCGGGGACGTGATGGGCGGCCACCGCAACAGAGTACATTTGGTCACGGCCGACGGAGTCGAGGACTGGCCGGAGGGCAGCAAGCACGAAGTTGCCCGGCGCCTAGTTTCGCGCATCGACGAAGAGCTGCGCTGAGTCTGCGGCCGTCATCGACACCGCGTTTGGACAGGAGTAATTTTGCCCCCTCAGATGAAGGGGCGAGTGATGAAGCGTTTTCTTTGCCTTGCGGCGCTGCTGGGCTTGACGGCGGCGTCGCCGGCGCCGGTCACCGTGGAAACTGCGACCGGCGACTGGAGCTACCTGCCGTCGCTAAGCGTTCGCGGCTACGATCATCTCAACCTTAAGATGATGGCCAAGCTCCACGAGATCGCAAGCCACGGCCAGTGCACCCTGCCGGGCTATTCCGAGGGCAAGCTCGACCTCCGGCTGTCCTTCGCGGTCCAATACGACCCGAAGGGGACCTTGCAGCGCGTGGTGCTCCCGAAGCTCAATTGCCCGGAAGCCGAGAGCGTGGTGGGCGGCACGGTCCTGGAGATGCTGCAGGGCGGCGACTACCGGCCGACCGGAGCCAATGAGGACGGCTGGTACAAGGGCGACCTGAGCTTCACCTTCGCGGACTGAGCCTAACGCTCCGCGCAGGCGCGGCAGGCGGAATCCGTCGGGATAACGATCGATCGCCAGCCCAACCGCTCGCCGTCGAACAGGTGGACTTTGCCCGCCTGGTCCTCGCCGATTCCGACGATCGTGTTGATTGCGAGCAAGGCGGCGAAGCTGCCAACCGTAGCCGTTAATGCGCCGAGCACGCCCAGCTCCGCGCAATTGTCGCACTCGTCCGTGTCGAACGCATCGCCGACGAAGCAGCGATAACAGGGCCTCGAGCGGAACAGCGCCACCTGTCCCTGGAACTGGACGGCCGCTGCGGAGACGAGCGGCACGTCGAGTTTCACGCAGGCATCGCTGACCGCCAGCCGAGTCGCGAAATTGTCGCTGCCATCGATCACCAGGTCGTGACCGGCGAGCACTCGATGGGCCGTCGCTGCGTCGATGCGCTCCTGGATGGGACGGACCTCGACATGGCTGTTGAGGCTGCGCGCGAAGTTCGCCGCAAGCTGCGCCTTCAGCTGGCCCGCGTCACTTTCCCTGAACAGCGGTTGCCGGTGAAGATTCGTGAGCTCGACCAGGTCGTCGTCGATGATCGTAAGCCGCCCCACGCCGGCCCCCGCGAGCGCCGGAATGACCGCGCTGCCGATCCCCCCGGCCCCAACAATTGCAATGCTCGCGGCCTTGAGCTTGCGCTGGCCCACGCCGCCGACCTGCGGCAGCACGATGTGCCGCGCGTAGCGTTGGAGCTCCTCGTTGCTGAGGCTCACCGTCCGGTGGAGCCGAAGCCCCCCGCGCCGCGAAGAGTTTCGCTCAGCATCTCTACCTCGCGGAAGTTAGCGTTGAGCACCGGCGCCGGCACCAGCTGCGCGATCCGCTCGCCGCGGCGGACCTCGAACGGCTCACTTCCGAGATTGGCGAGGATCACCTTCACCTCGCCCCGATAGTCGCTGTCGATCGTGCCGGGCGTGTTGAGGCAGGTGATGCCGTGCTCCAGCGCGAGGCCGGAACGCGGCCGCACCTGCACTTCGTAGCCGTGCGGAATGGCAACGGCGAACCCGGTCGCGACGGCATGCCGCTCGCCCGGCGCGAGCGTGACGTCCTCCGCAGCGACGACATCGAGCCCGGCGGCATGCTCGGTCGCTCGCGCCGGAAGCGGCAGCCCTTCCCCGTGCGGCAGGCGCTGGAGCTCGATCTCGATCATTTCGCCTTCTTTCGTCCCGTCCTGCGGCCCTTCTTCGCCGGGCCCTTTGCCGCACGCTCATCGATCAGCCGAACGGCTTCGTCCAGAGTGACGGTTTCGGGCTTTGCACCCTTGGGCAAGGTGGCGTTGGTCGTCCCGTCGCTCACATAAGGCCCGTAGCGGCCGGCCATCACCTTGATCTCGCCGCCGCTCGCCGGATGCTTGCCGAGGACCGCGATCGGCTCGCGCGAAGCGTTGCGCTGACGCCCGCCGCCGGAAGCCGCATCCGCGAGTTTGGCGACAGCGGCGTTCATGCCAGTCTCGAACACTTCGGCGGTCGAGCCGAGCTTCGCATATTTGCCGTCGTGAGCGAGATAGGGGCCGTAGCGTCCGATCGAGGCAGTGATCGGCTTGCCCGTCTCTGGATGCGGACCGATCTCGCGCGGGAGCGACAGGAGCCGCGCGGCAACTTCCGCATCCACGTTCTCGACGGGCACATCCTTCGGGATCGACGCCCGCTTGTCGCCGCGCTCGACGTACGGACCGAAGCGGCCGGTCTTGAGCATGATCCCGTCGCCGAGCTCCTGCGGGCCCTCACTCTGAGCCTGGTCGCCGCCCTGGCCGAACTTCTGCGTATATTTGCAGTCTGGATAGTTGGAGCAGGCGACGAACGCGCCGAAGCGGCCGCCCCGCAAGGACAGGCGCCCCTTCCCGCACTGGGGACACAAGCGCGGATCACTTCCGTCCTTGCGCGGCGGGTAGAGCCACGGCGCGAGGAACTCGTCGATCGCTTCGGTGATCTCGGACGGCTTCTGGTCCATGACCTCCCCGGCCTTGGGCTGGCAGTCGCGCCAGAAGTCGTCGAGCAGCTTCTGCCAGTCGAGCCGCCCGCCGGAGACGTCGTCCAGCTCCTCCTCCAGCTCGGCTGTGTAATCGTAGCTGACGTAGCGTTCGAAGAAGCGTTCCAGGAAAGCCGTCACCAGCCGGCCGCTCTCCTCCGGCACGAAGCGCCCCTTCTCCACGCGCACATATTCGCGGTCCTTCAGCGTCTGCAGGATCGAGGCGTAGGTCGAAGGCCGGCCGATCCCGAGCTCCTCCAGCCGCTTGACCAGGCTCGCCTCGGAATAGCGCGGCGGCGGCTGGGTGAAGCTCTGCGCCGCCTCTACACCGGTCTTCGCCGGAACGTCGCCGCGCGAGAGCGGTGGCATCCGCGCGCCCTCCTCGTCCTGCGGATCGTCACGGCCCTCGTCATAGAGTGCCATGAAGCCCGGGAAGAGCACCACCTGTCCCGTCGCGCGCAGCACGGCCCTGCCCGCCCCGTCGGTCAGCTCGACGGTCGTGCGCTCCAGCCGCGCCGAGGCCATCTGGCTCGCCAGTGCGCGGTTGTAGATCAGCTCGTAAAGCCGCGCGTGATCACCGGAGGCGGCGCGCGACCGGTCGAAATCGGTTGGCCGAATCGCCTCGTGCGCCTCCTGCGCATTCTTGATCTTGCTCTGGTACTGCCGAGGCCGGTCCGGGACGTAGCCGGAGTCATATCGGTTCGCGATGGCGCGCCGGGCGGCGCTAATCGCCTCCGGCGCCATGTCGATACCGTCGGTCCGCATGTAGGTGATGAGGCCATCCTCATACAGCGACTGCGCCACCCGCATCGTGTGGCTGGCCGCGAAGCCGAGCTTGCGCGCCGCTTCCTGCTGCAGCGTCGAGGTGGTGAAGGGAGGCGGCGGATTCTTGGCGAAGGGCTTGGTCTCGACCGAGGAGACGGTGAACCGGCCCGCTTCGACGACGGCCTTCGCCGCATCCGCGTCGCCGCGATTGCCGATGGTAAGCCGCT
>DASVXR010000374.1:0-3419 GCA_036392595.1 Sphingomicrobium sp. | reverse complement strand
AGAGAGCCACGCCTGCTGGGCTGCGGTTGGCAGCCCGAAGGTAACCAGGCCAACGCCCCAGATCGTGTAGAGATTGTCGGCGGTAACGTAATAGTCGTTCTGCGGCGGATCTGGCGGATTGGCCGGATCGATGAACGTGTAAGTGGCCAGTAAGTCGATCGGCCCGCGTGGCGTCCGAGGCATGGTTCGCCCCCTTCGACTCGGTTAACAATTTCTATCATCTACGCTTATTTAACGCCAGCACGGCGGCGGCCGGCGAGCGGCCCGAAACCTGCCGCTAAAGGAGGAAATCGGCCGCCGTAAGCTTCACCTGCCCGGCAAGATCGATTGTCATGTCGGCCACTCGATCGCCGTTCACGTCCATGTAGATGTGCGTGAGGTTCGCCTGCGAGTCATAGCTGCTGTAGAGCTGGCCGGCATGCCCGGTGAACTTGCTGACGAAGGTGAAAGCCTGATCGCCGGCCTTGTTCGCGTTGGCATCGATCGCCGAAAGGTCGAACCTGTCTGCCTGCGCCTTGCCGACCATGGCCCTGCTCGAAAAATCCTGGATCAGGTCCGCGGCGCCAGGAGCGGAATCGGAAAGCGCGGTGAAGCGGAAGATGTCCGGCCCCGCGCCGCCCGAGAGCGTGTCCGCGCCGCCGCCGCCCGCAAGGATGTCAGCCCCGCCGCCTCCGCTGATCACATTGGCGGCGCTGTTCCCGATGATCTGGTTCGCAAGACTGTTGCCCGTGCCGTCTATCGCCGATGAGCCGGTCAAAGTGAGGTTCTCGACGTTCGCTCCGAGCGTCCAGCTCACGGAGCTCAGGACGGTGTCGGTGCCCTCCCCCGGATTTTCGATCACCTGGTCGATCGGCGAATAGACCACGTAAGTGTCGTCGCCGGAGCCCCCGGCAAGCACGTTCGACGTCAGCACGTCCCCGCCCTGCAGCGAGAGCGTGACGTCGATGCTCGTGTTGCCCCACACGTTCGTGTTGATGATGTCGACCTGCAAATAATAGGTGCCGGCATGCGGGAAGACGATGGGGGTCGTCGGGTCATATGGGTACCAGTCGACCTGAACGCCATTCTCGTCGGTAATCGTGAAACCGTAGAGCAGGCCGCCTCCGCTGCCGGAGGGTCCCAACACATAGTCGATGAAGGCCTGCTCGCCCGCCTGGGCGACCGTGAAGGAGTAGATGTTCCCGGCGAATGGGCGCAGGCCCCAGCTATTCACCATATACTCGGTTTGCTGAAAGGAGAGGGTAACGCTGGGCCCGCCCGACCCAGCCGTGAACAGGTGATCGAGCGAAAGCGCGTCAGCCGTTGAATGCCCGCCCTCGCCAACGACAGTGACCGACGAGGCGCCCGGCGCGCCCGCGTCGAGCCAGTCATTGCCGGCGCCGCCGCTCAGGAAATCGAAACCGCCGCCTCCGAACAGCTTGTCGTCGCTCGAGGAGCCTGACAGGAAATCCGAATATGGACTGCCGGTGATGGACAGAGCTTCAACATTCACGACCTGTGGGCTGGCGAGGATTTGATCGCCCGAGATGGATTGCGATCCGGCCGCCGAATAATCGAGCACGAGCGTGTCGAACCCCGGCCCGCCGTCCACGAAGTAAACGCCCGCGCGATTCAAGAATGTCAGATAAGAGCCGGAAGAATCCGACCCGGGCTCCAGCACATCGTTGCCGCCATCGCCCCACAGGCGATCCGCTCCGGCGCCTCCGATCAGATGATCATTGCCGTCACCACCGTGAAGCGCGTCGCTTCCAGTTCCACCGATCAGCGTGTCGTCGCCGCCGAGGCCGTTCAGCGTCGCGGGATCGGCGCCGGCGGTCAGCGTTTCGCCGGCACTGCTTCCGTTCGTGACGTTGAAGTCGCTCCAGTAGAAGCTCGAAGCTCCAGCGGCGGAGTTGTACCCCCCAATGCTCCACGCGTCCGCTCCAGAGACTCCCTGATCCGTGAACCGGAGTCCGGCTATCATGCCGCCGGGCCAGATTTCGATTTCGGCGGCCTGTTGAACGGGCGAAGTGAAACCGAATGAGATCCAATCACCGGGGAACGTCGACAAGTCGCTGTTCGTGTCGACATTCGCCATCCAGGCGATCTCTTGGTCAGTTGCCCCACCGAGCGTGATCAGCCCAACGCCCCAGACCGTGACCAGGCCCGCGGGCGTGAACATCTCGTAATAATCGTCCTGGGGAAGCGTCGGCCCGTCTAGGTCGAGGATCGTATAACCGGCCAGCTCATCGATCGGCCCCCGTGGAGTACGCGGCATACTCGCCCCCTGTGCGACTCACTTATGGTTAACAATGCCTATCATCGCCAGTTGTTTAACGCTACTTCTCCAGCCGCAGCGGCGGGGAGCGTCGGGCGATGCGGTACAGCGCGTTCATCAGCTACAACCACGCAGACCGCGACTGGGCAGTCTGGCTTCACCGGGCGCTCGAGCGATACTCGATTCCGAAGCGGCTGTGGGGACGGCCCGCGCCGTGGGGCGAGATCGGCCCCCGCCTCCCGCCGGTGTTCCGCGATCGTGACGAGCTTGCGACCTCGTCCGACCTCGCCCAGTCGGTGAAGGAAGCGCTCGGCGAGTCCGCAACTTTGATCGTCATCTGCTCGCCCCGATCAGCCAAGTCGAAATGGGTGGACGAGGAGATACGGACCTTCATCGCCTCGGGGCGGCGCAATTTCATCCGCCTCATCATCGTCGACGGGGAGCCTCATTCGGGCAATCCGGAGAGCGAATGCCTGCCTCCCTCGCTCACCGAAGAGGGAGCGCCCGAGCCGCTCGCCGCGGACGTCCGGCCCGACGGCGACGGAAAACAGGGCGCCAAGCTCAAGATCCTCGCCGGAATGCTCGGGGTCTCCTACGACGAGCTGCGCCAGCGGGAGGCGGCGCGCCGCCATAAGCGGCTGGCCGCCATCGCCATCGCAGCTTCGATCGGCTTCCTCGTGATGGCGGGACTGTCGGTCTTCGCATTCATTTCGCGCGCCGAAGCCATCCAGCAGCGCCAGCTTGCGGAACGGCGGACGATCACCGCCGAGCGGACGCTCGACTTCGTCAAGAGCATGTTCAAGCTTGCCGACCCGGAGCAAGCGAGCGGCGCTTCGATCACCGCCCGGGAGATCGTCGACCGCGGCGCGGCGAGGCTCGACTCTCCCGAGCTCAACCGCGAGCCGATGGTCAAGGCGGAGCTCGGAGTGACCCTGGCGGAAGTCTACGGAGCGCTCGGACTCTACCGCAAGAGCGATGCCCTGATCCGAAGGACATTCTCGATCCAGCATGGGGAGCCGGCTACCTACGCCCGGCAGCTGAATGCGCTCGGGCAGTCGCAACTTCGGCTGGCCGATTATGAAGCGGCGGAGACGACGTTCAGGAAGGCCTGGCCGCTGGCAGGCACCGCGAGCGATTCCGTGCGCTCGGAAATCCTCGTCGG
>DASVXR010000373.1:0-10842 GCA_036392595.1 Sphingomicrobium sp. | reverse complement strand
GAGGACCATGCCGACCTCTTCTGGTGGCTCGCCAACTTGCCCCCGCACCTCAACATCAACGCGATCGAGCTGATGCCTGTCAGCCAGAGTTGGGCCGGCTTCACCATCCATCGCGAGCAATAGCTGTCATTGCGAGGCTCCGCAGGAGCCGCGGCAATCCTGCCGGCGCACTGGATTGCTTCGCTGCGCTCGCAATGACGGGTTGACCGAAGCTCAGTCCAGGTGTTCAGCGCCGAGCCCATGAGCATCGACCAGCGCCTCGCCGAACTCGGCATCACTCTTCCCCAGCCCGCCGCCCCCGTTGCTTCCTATGTCCCCGCCGTGGAGCAGGGCGGCCTCTTGCACATCTCGGGGCAGATCAGCTTTGCGGAGGACGGCAATCTCATCGTCGGCCGACTCGGGGACGACGTGAACCTCGAGCGTGGAATGGAGGCAGCCCGGCGCTGCGGAATCATGCTTCTGGCGCAGATGAAGGCCGCTCTTGGCTCGCTCGACCGGGTCGAGCGGGTGGTGAAGCTCGGTGTCTTCGTGAACAGCGCGCCAAGCTTCACCGACCAGCCGAAGGTCGCCAATGGAGCCTCGGAGCTGATGCAGGAAGTGTTCGGCGAGGCCGGCCGCCATGCGCGAAGCGCCGTCGGAGTCGCGGTCCTGCCGCTCGGAGTCGCCGTCGAAGTGGATGCGATTGTCGCCGTCAGGGCCTGACCCCCTCGACCCCGGCGCGGCCGGCTTCGCCCACCGGGGCCTGCACTATGGTTCGGGCTTTCCCGAGAACAGCCTGATCGCCTTCGCCGGAGCGCTCGAAATGAGCGCCGGAATCGAGTGCGATCTCAGGCTCACCGCAGATGATCGGATTGTCGTGTTTCACGACAAGGACGCCTGGCGCCTGTGCGGGAGCCCGCTGATGATCCGCCGGTCGACCCTAAAGGATCTTTCGCGGCTACGGGTCGGCGAGCACCCCATCCCCACGCTCGAAAGCCTCCTTTCGCTGGTCGATGGACGCGTCCCGCTGCTCCTGGAGGTCAAAGTCGACAACGACATCTGGCGCTGGATCCCGGCCCTGAAGCGGGATCTTGCGGGCTACACCGGGCCGTTCGGAGTGATGAGCTTCGATCCGCGCATCCCGCGTCTTCTAAAGACGAATCTGCCCAAGGTGCGGCGGGGGCTCGTCATTCGCGCAGACCTGCCGGCGATGCGGCGGCGCGTGGCACTGTGGCTCGCCGATCCCCAATTCGTTGCCGTGGATCGGAAGGCACTCGACCGATCCTGGGTCGCGAAAGCGCGCGAGCGAATGCCCGTCTACACCTGGACCATCCGCACCGCCGCCGAGCGCGCGCAAGCCGAGGTTCATTGCGACGCCCTAATCTGGGAAGGCGATGGCCGACCGCGAATCTGACATGCTCGCGAAGATCGCCTCGGGCGTTTCCGGCCTGAACCCTCGGGCATGGGACCGCCTCGCCGGCGACGATCCGTTCCTCGGCCATGCCTTCCTCTCGTCGCTCGAGGATTCCGGGAGCGTGGGTCCGGGAACCGGCTGGACGCCCGCGCCGATCCTCATCGAGGACGAATCTTCGCACCTCGTTGCGGCAGCGCCCTCTTATCTGAAGACCCATAGCCAGGGCGAATATGTGTTCGACCACGGCTGGGCCGACGCCTGGGAGCGCGCGGCTGGGCAATATTATCCGAAGCTGCAGGTCGCCGTGCCCTTCACGCCCGTCCCGGGGCCGCGGCTGCTCGGCAGCCGCCCGCAGCAGCTGCTCGCCGCGATCGAAGCGGTGACCGTGCAGAACGACATCTCGTCGGCCCACATCACCTTCATCGACGAGGCCGGGACGGCGGAGTGCGAGCGGCGCGGCTGGCTGATCCGCCTGGGGCTCCAATATCACTGGTTCAACCGCGGCTATCGCAGCTTCGAGGATTTCCTCGCCAGCCTCACCAGCCGGAAGCGCAAGACCATGCGCAAGGAGCGGGAGGCGGCGCGTGAGGGCTTGGAGTTCCGCGCACTCCGAGGCTCCGAGATCGGCGCCGCCGACTGGGACTCGATGTGGGCTTTCTACCAGGATACCGGCGGACGGAAGTGGGGCCGGCCTTACCTCACCCGCGAGTTCTTTGACCTGATCGGCGAGCGGATGGGCGAGAAGCTGCTGCTGTTCCTCGCGTATAAGGACGAGAGGCCGATCGCGGGCGCGCTCAACCCCGTGGGCGCGGATACGCTCTACGGCCGCTACTGGGGCTGCACCGAGGAGGTGCCGTTTCTCCATTTCGAACTCTGTTATTACCAGGCTGTCGATTGGGCCTGCCGTCACGGCCTGCAGTGCGTCCAGGCGGGGGCCCAGGGCGAGCACAAGGTCGCTCGCGGCTATGAGCCGGTGATCACCAAATCAGCTCACTTCATCCCGAACCGGAGCTTTCGCGAAGCCGTCGCCGACTTCCTCGAAACTGAGCGGACGGCGATCGCGACGGAGCTGGAGTGGCTGCGGCGCGACCTGCCCTACCGCTCGTCGTTGCCGTAGATCGCGACCGTCCGGCCCGTCGAATCGGCCATTCCGCGATACATTGCGGGAGTCGTGAAACCCCACGCCGCCTCCCCGTCCGGAGCGACGGCGATCAGCCCGCCCTTGCCGCCGAGCGCCTGGATGTCGGCGAGAACCGCGTCGAGCGCTTCCTGGAGCGGCTGGCCGCCCAGACGGGCTCGCTCGGCGAGCTGGTGCGCCGCGACGGCGCGGATGAAATATTCCCCTGAGCCCGTCGCCGACACCGCCGCCGAACGATCGTCCGCATAGGTGCCCGCGCCGATCAGCGGCGAGTCGCCGACTCTTCCCCAGCGCTTGGCGGTCAGCCCGCCCGTCGAGGTCGCGACGGCGACATGGCCGTCGAGGTCCACGGCCACCGCGCCGACGGTGCCATATTCGACCTCGTCGTCGAAGCCGCCGAGCCGCAGCAGCTCGTTGAGCTGGCGGCGGCGCTCGGCGCTTTCGAACCAGCCGTTCTCGACCTGCTCGAGCCCGCGGCTGGCCGCCAGCTCGTCGGCGCCTTTGCCGGATAGGAAGACATGCGGCCCCTGCTCGAGGAGCAGCCGGGCGAGGCTGATCGGCGCGCGAGTCGTTCGAAGCCCCGCCACGGCGCCCGCCCGGCGAGTCCGCCCGTCCATGATGGCCGCGTCGAGCTCGATACATCCTTCCGCCGTCAGCACGCTTCCGCGGCCCGCGTTGAAGCAGACGTCTTCCTCGAGCACCCGCACGGCCGCCTCGACGGCATCCAGCGCCGATTCTCTTTTCTCGAGGATGGCCGAGCCGGCGGCCAGCGCGGCTTCCAGCCCGTCGCGGGCGCATTTCTCCTGCTCGGGGTCCAAACGGCCGGGCCGCATCGATCCCGCGCCGCCGTGAATCACCAGACGCCATTTTGCCATGCGGGGGCGCATAGCGGCGATTGAACTTGACGCAACCCGAGCAGGCATATTATTATGATATCATATTTAGGGAGGCAAAAGTGGCCAACGACAAGCTTATTGCGCTGACTGCGACGAGCGAGCGGCCGGCGGTCACGATGAACGGCTACGGCATGCTCATCGTCCTGCTACTCGCGATCCTCGCCGACATCTACGGGATCACCCGCCTCGGCAATGCGCCGGACCCGATGGGACTCACGATCGTGGCTCTCGCGACGCTCATCTTCATCCTGGTGATGCCCGGCTTCTACATGCTCCAGCCGAATCAGGCGGCGGCGATCACCTTGTTCGGTGAGTATCGCGGTACCGACCGCACCACCGGTCTCCGCTGGACCTGGCCGTGGATGGCCAAGAAGAAGGTCTCGGTCCGGGCCAACAACTTCATCTCCGAGAAGATCAAGGTGAACGACCTGCGCGGCAACCCGATCGATATCGCGGCGCAGATCATGTGGCGTGTGATCGACACGGCCCAGGCGCTGTTCGACGTCGACGACTACAAGCAGTTCGTCCGAGTCCAGGTGGAAGCGGCGATCCGGACGATCGGCTCGCGCTACCCTTACGACGACTTCACCCACCAGGAAGTCACCTTGCGCGGCAATCACGAGGAAGTCGGCGCCGAATTGCGCAAGGAGCTCCAGGCGCGGCTCAATGTCGCCGGAATCGTGATCGACGAATGCGGCTTCACCTATCTTGCCTATGCGACCGAGATCGCCGGAGCGATGCTTCGCCGGCAGCAGGCGCAGGCGGTCGTCGCCGCGCGCAAGACGCTGGTCGAAGGCGCCGTCGGGATGGTCGAGATGGCGCTGGCGTCACTGTCCGAGAAGAAGGTCGTCGAGCTGGACGACGAACGCCGCGCGGCCATGGTCTCGAACCTCATGGTCGTGCTCTGCGGCGAGCGCGACACGCAGCCCGTCGTCAACACCGGCACGCTCTACACGTAAGGCCCAGCCGTGGGCGGCGAGCGCAAGGCGTATCCGCTACGCGTCGACCCCGCCCTGTGGGCGGCGGTCGAGCGATGCGCCGCCGCCGACCTGCGAAGCATCAATGCCGAGGTCGAATGCCTGCTTCGCGAGGCCTTGAACGCTCGCGGAGTGAAGTTGAAGGCGCCCGTCCTGCGCAAGCGCGGGCGGCCACCCAGGGAGAGTAGAAGTGAGTGACGGTCCCGAATGGTTCGCGCCCAAGCGCTACGGCTATGGCGCGGGCCTGCCGATCAGCTGGCAGGGTTGGGCGCTGACGGCGGCCTTCATCGCAACGGCGGGCTTCTGCGCCCGCTTCACCAGCGGCAAGCCCCTGGTCGCCTTCGCCATCATGGTTCCGGTGACCTCGGCTTTCCTCGTGATCGTCGCCCGAACGACGCGCGGCGGATGGCGCTGGCGTTGGGGAGAGAAGGACTAGCCGACCGACAGGTCGCGCTGCTGATTGACCAGGCGCCATTCGTCCAGGTCGGAAAGCATGATCCGAGCCGCCTGCTCCGTCAGGTCAGCCGCCCGCGACAGGCTCACGTCCTTGCGCAGCTCTTCCTCGATGTGGTGGAGCGTCTCCGAAGTGGCGAGCGACCGAAGCGCGTCGCCGCCGAAGTCCGCCTGGAAGCGAATTCCGAAGACCGCCGTTCCGAGCGCCGGGAAACCCGCGGACACGAGCGTGAACCAATTGCTGTAGTTGTTCACGAAATCGAGGTCGAGGCCATAGCCGACCAAAGTCGCGATCGACGCGACGAGCGTGGCCGCGAACAATGAAAAGCCCATCTTGCCGAGTCTCTCGTCGAGCTCGGCGATCGTGTGCGCATTGCGCTGGTGATAGCCGACCTGCGGTGCGATTTCATGCTCGGCGATCGAAACCGCGAGCCTGGAAGCGCGGGGGCGGTCGATGATCCCCGCCGGGCAGCCCATGCCGCGCCAGATGCCGGCGGCATACCAGTCGATCCAGCGCCTCGGCACCGGGTTGGTCGCCGTTCCGGGCGGATCGGGCGCGGCGATGCCGAGCAGCTTGAGGCTCCGCATCGGCCGAAGCCGCTCCGCGAGCTGGCGATAGTCGAGCCAGCGCCGGTGCCATTCCTCGCGGGTGGCGATGATCGCATTGAGGATGATCGCCATTGTGATCACCATCTCGGCCGCGGCTTCTCCGAACTTGTGTTGCGGAACGAGGAACGAGGCGAGACCCATGCACACGGCAATTCCGCCAAGCACGAAATTGAAGATGTGCCCGCTGCGATAGCTCTGCGCGAAATGCGTCGCGAGCTGGTCGGCCCAGCTGTATGCCTCCTGGAGCAGGTCGATGGGGGCGTTGATCTCATGCGCGGCGACGCAGCCTTCGCGGTAGCGCTGCCATTCGTCGCGGATCATCTGCTCGGCACGTTTCTCGTTGAAATCATGGGCCCTGACTTTGCGCACGCCCGCGGCGGCGAGGAGCAGTGGATATTCGATCCGCGCCCGAATCTGGCGGAGACGTTCGCCGCAAAACTTTCGGTAGAATTCATGCTCCAGGTCGTTCGGCGGAGGCATCAATAGTCCACGGAGCAGAAGGTCCATGCTCGTTCGGTCCATCGGCCGCGCTACGGTTTCGTCGTCGGCGATCGTGACCACGGTCGGGTCGAATGCGCTCCACAAGAGGCGATCCGGGCGGTCGAGCTTGACCGGAATGTGGGCGATGGCGGTCCCGCGAGTGATGGCGAACTGGACGACCTCGCCGGTGCCGCCGCGGCCGCGCGGCGGTTTTCCGTCCCAGACCGCGATCAAGATGTCGCAGTGAGCGACGGTGGCCCGCCCCGTCATGACATAGGCATCGACTCCGGAGGCCTCGTCGCCCGGAAGCTCCAGCGTGCAGGTGGCCCGGTCGAGCAGCACGTCGAAGCCCTTGCGCGCAGCATGATTGGCGAGGCTGCTGCGATATTCGGCGCGGGTGAAGGGGAGGATCGCCTGCAGCTCCCAGCCGAGCTCCAGCGCCACTTCCGCGGCAATCTGGTCGGCTCCGTCGGCGATGGGCGAGACGAAGCGGAGCACCGGCGGAACGGCAGCGAAGAATTGCGCTTCCTGCGCGGACAATGAAGTTCCCGCGTCGGCGATGAGCGTCAGTATGTCGCGGATCCGCGATCGCACCTCCGGCAGGCTGCCTTCGGGCAGCGCCTCCGCGCGGTGGCCGGTCACTCCGACGCTGAGCACGAACGGCAGCCGCGGCGGGCCGCACACGGCCACCGTTCGGGACGCCTCGCTGACACTTTCAAGGCCGCTGGGCGCGATATTCACCGGACCAGCTTAGCCGGGACTCGACGGTCTAGCCAACGACGATGATCGGGTCGAACTGGAGCTGCTGGTTCGAAGGATCAACCACGTTGAGCGCGTAGTGAATGACCGGGCTCGAGCCATTGGGCGTGATCCCTACAGAGAGGGTGCTGCCGTTGACCGTTGGTCCGGTCGTGACCTGGCCGTCCTGGCCCTTCCCTGGCGGGCACGCATTGGCGTTCGACCAGAATCCCTCGCACGCGCCCCCGTTGGTGCTCCACGCGAGATTTGGAACATCACCAGCTTGCAGGTCAAAGTTGACGGTGAACTCGGTTCCAGCCGGGGCGCCCCGTAACTTGATCAGCCCTCCCTTTACGCGATTTGCTCCAGTGCCAGGGCCATTGTCGATCTCACAATAAACATGGCCGCTGTTGTCCTTGATCTTGGGTGTCACCAGAACGTCTACCGTCTGACCTGCCACTTGCCCCTCCGGCTTGTCCGTCTGTGTCGACTGCCTTTCTTTAGTCGTGTGCTCCTGCATCTTCTTCCTCCTTCTCAAACGGTTCTCGGGCCCGCTCGCCGGTAGCCGATTTGTGCCAATCGGCTTCTCAGCGCGGCGGATTCGGAGGAGCGCCCGAGCCGCTCCAATATCGTCGCATGCTCATCCATTTCGGCGGGCCTCTCCGCGATCCCGCCCGGAATCACGGACAAGGCCTCGGTCCAGGCGGCTTGAGCGCCAGCCATATCGCCGGAACTCTTGCGGACGTCGCCGAGGACCCGCAGCGCTCCGGCCAGCCCGAACCTCGCATCAGCGCGATCAAGGCTCTTGATTGATCTTGCGACCCGCACGGCCTCGCCGGCCAAAGAGACGGCCCTGTCCTTCTGTCCCGAGCTCGCGGTGAGCCGCGCCTGCAACATCAGGCAGTCGCGCAGTCCAGCGCTTCGGGCCGCGATAGTCGGGTCCTTCGCCACCAGCTTGGCGTAGCTGCTGCAGATTGGCTGGAGTTGGGCGACCGCCTCCGCCGTATGACCCTGATCGGTGAGGTGCCGCGCCAGCATCAGGCGAGCCGCCTCGGTCGATTGAAGCCATTTCGTGTTTGCCGGATCCAGCGCGAGCAGGTTTTCACCCTGCGCGACGCCAGCGCGCAGCTCTTGCAGCGCCAGGTCGCTGTCGCCCTGCTGTGCATAGAGATTCCCAAGGTCGCGATGGCCCTGGATCAGGCGGAACCGCGCGTCTGCGCCTGCTCGCGGGATCAGCCGCTCAAGCACCTGCACGTATCGTTTTCGAGTCTGAACCGCTTCCGCCAGCTTGCCGTCTGCTGCCTGGGCGTCGGCAACCCATGTCAAAGCGTCAGCGACGCCGTTTTGATAATCTGCCTTGCCCGGGTCGGCCGCCGCAAGTGCGTCGATGGTCGAGAGCGCACGGACGAACTGGTCCGTCGCCTCGCGGAAAAGGCGGCGGTTATAAAGCGCAACACCCAGATTGAAGTCTGCGTAATTGGTCTCCATCCGCCATTGCATGTTGTTGGGCTCGAGCTGCACCATGCGATCGGCGAGGCGCTTGTACTCGCGCGAAGCAGCGACATAGGCCCCAAGATCGCCGCGGCGGAAAGCGATGTCGGAAATGTAGAACGCATTTTGGGCATGCTCGTACAGGCGCTTCGGATCGCCGGGATTCCGGCTCACCTCCTCGGCCGTCCCCGCATAAGCCTGGCGGTAGAGTGCGTCGGCCCGGTCGAGCTCTCCGCGATCGCGGGCGATCTGGCCCATCAGCGTCAGCGCCTTCGAGCGCTGCGCGAGGCCGATGTCCGAAAGCTGCTTCGTGTCCTGCCTGCTGTAATAAGCGAGCACCCTCGAGCCGACGCCATCCAGCACGTCGAGCTTCCCGATCGGCTCGAGCTTGTCCTTGAGATCGCCGACCATGAAGGAGACCAGGCCCTCTGCCTCGCGCCGCTGGTCGCGCGCGGAATCGCGTGCATCGATCGCAGTGACGGCAAGGCCGCTCGTCACCAGCATCCCCGCCAGCGACGCCGCGGTGATCCAGGCCATCCGGCGGTGGCGCCGCGTCGTCTCGCGCTGGACGAGGTCGTCGAGGCCGACCCCGAGCATCCCGGCGACGAGCTTCAGGCAGCCCAGCCGTCGCCCGTCCTCGTCGCCCCGCAGGTCGGCCGCGAGCGGTTCCGCGCGTCTTCCGGTCGGCCTTCCGCGGCGGTCGAACTTGTGCCTCAGCGAGGGCGGAAAGCATTCCTCATGCTCGCGCCCGGGCAATTCGCTCGCGAACGGCTCGCCGGCGACGATGGCGGCCAGCACGCAGCCTTCGGGATGGACACGCTTGAACGTCTCGATCTCGGCGTCGGTCCAGCGGGACTTGGCCGCGTCCGGTGAGCAAAGGACGACGAGGAACTTGGACGCGGCGAGCGCTTCCTTGATCTCGTCGCCGAGATCGTCGGCGGCGGCGAGCTCATGCTCGTCGCGGAAGATCGGCGTCAGCCGCGCAGGGATGACCCCGTTCCGGGTCAGCTTGCCGGCGAGGGCATGAGGGACGTGGAAGTCTTCGAGCTCGCCGTGCAGCCACTCGGCGAGGTCCGCGTCCTTATGGCTGTAGCTCAGGAAAGCGTAATAGATGTGGTGGTGCCGCCGATGGATGCGCGACGACCCTGCACCGGCATCCGGCGCCCGCTGTTCGTCCGGTCTCTGAGCGAGCTTCAGCACCGACTCTGCCCCGCGAGTCTTGGTTAACCCTGTTAACACAGGCGCCTAGGCCAAGCGAATCCGACGCCTGCGGTTTTCGTCGCGAGCGCGATTGCCTATATGCGGCCCATGTCTTCAATCCGCCCCTGGCGCGATATCGAGCGGCGCAAGTCGCGGCAGATCATGGTCGGCTCCGTTACGGTGGGCGGAGACGCGCCGATCAGCGTCCAGACGATGACCAACACGCCCACCGAGGACGCGAAGGCGACGATCGATCAGATCCGCCGCTGCGAGGATGCAGGCGCAGACATCATCCGCGTGTCCTGCCCGACGGCCGAGGCGACCGCGGCGCTGAAGGAGATCGTCCGCGCGGCGCGAGTGCCGATCGTCGCGGATATCCACTTCCACTACAAGCGCGCGCTGGAAGCGGCCGACGCCGGGGCTGCGTGCCTCAGGATCAACCCCGGCAACATCGGGTCCGAGAGCCGGGTGCAGGAGGTGATCTCCGCGGCCAAGGCGAACGGCTGCGCCATCCGCATCGGGGTGAATGCGGGCAGCCTCGAGAAGGACCTGCTCGAGAAATATGGCGAGCCCTGCCCCGAGGCGCTGGTCGAAAGCGCCCTCGACCATATCCGGATCCTCGAGGAACATGATTTCCGCGAATATAAAGTCGCGGTGAAGGCGAGCGACGTGTTCCTCGCCGTCGCCGCCTACCAGCAGCTGGCGAGCGAGGTGGACTGTCCGCTCCACCTCGGAATCACGGAGGCGGGGGGCCTCATCGGCGGGACGGTCAAGTCGGCGATCGGCATCGGCAACCTGCTGTGGGCGGGGATCGGCGACACCATCCGGGTCTCACTGTCGGCGGAGCCGGAAGAAGAGGTTCGCGTCGGCTACGAAATCCTCAAGGCCCTCGGAATCCGCAACCGCGGAGTGCGCGTCGTCTCCTGTCCGAGCTGCGCCCGCCAGGGGTTCGACGTGATCCGCACGGTCGAGGCCCTCGAGGAGCGGCTGCAGCACATCAAGACGCCGATGTCGCTGTCGGTGCTCGGCTGCGTGGTGAATGGCCCGGGCGAAGCGCGGGAGACCGACATCGGGATCACCGGCGGCGGCAACGGCACGCACATGGTCTATCTCTCCGGCCTGACGGATCACCATGTGAGGGACGCCGACATGATCGACCATATCGTCAGGCTGGTCGAGCAGAAGGCCGCAGAGATCGAGGCCGCAGCGGGCGCGGAACAGACGCTCGACGCGGCCGAGTAGAGTTAGCCTTTCTTAACCTTCGCGGCGCAGCATGGCGCCGTGATCAAGCTTCTATTGATCCTTGCCCTTGGTGGAGCGCTCGCCGGCGGAGTCGCGTCGTCGAACAAGCAGCCGCCGCTGCTCATCCAGGACACGACCGCGGCACCCGCCTCCAGATAGTTTAATCTGTTTTCAATTCCCCACGTCTAAGCAGCAGCCATGAACAAGCTGCTCTTGTGGGTCATC
>DASVXR010000372.1:0-10204 GCA_036392595.1 Sphingomicrobium sp. | reverse complement strand
GCGGCTAGGGCCCCTGCTGCATGAGTCAGACTCGTTCCAAGTCCCGATCCGCCGCCCGCCTTGCCGCGGTGCAGGCGCTCTATCAGCAGGAGATGGAAGGCACGCCGCTGCCGCGCCTGCTCAAGGAGTTCCACGACCACCGCCTCGGCGCGACCATCGAGGATGAGACCTATCATCACGCAGAGCGCGACTTCTTCGACGACATCGTCACGGGCGCCGAGGCCCGGCGTGAGGAGATCGACACGCTCATCGGGCAACGCCTGGCGCAAGGCTGGAGCCTCGAGCGCCTGGACCGCCCGATGCGGGCCATCCTCCGCGCAGGCGCCTACGAACTCATCGCACGTGCCGACGTGCCGGTTGGCTCCGTGATCTCCGAATATGTCGACGTCGCCCACGCTTTCTACGACAAGCGCGAGAGCGGCTTCGTGAATGGCCTCCTCGACGCGATCGCGAAGGAGGCGAGACCGGCGAGAGCGGAGTGATGCGCGAGGCGGAAGTCATCGCGCGGCTGAGGCGCATCGCGACCGATCCGGCGGCGCGCGGGCTGCTCGACGACGTGGCGGTGCTCGGCGGCTTGGTCATCACCCACGACACGATCGCCGAAGGCGTCCATTTCCTGCCGTTCGACCCGCCCGCGAGCGTCGGCTGGAAGCTGGTCGCGGTGAACCTCTCCGATCTCGCCGCCAAAGGTGCCACCCCCGCGGGCGCCCTGCTGTCGATGACGCTGTCGAGCGATCCCGCGTGGGATGACGCATTCCTGACCGGCATCGAGCATGCCTGCGAGAGCTATGCGCTGTCGTTGATCGGCGGCGACACGATCGCATTACCCGAGGGAGCGCCGCGCGTGCTCGGCATGACCGTGATCGGGCGCGAGGGCGCGCACACGCCGGCGCGCGACGGCGGCAAGCCTGGCGACGCGCTCTGGCTGGTCGGAACCGTTGGCGATGCGGCCGCGGGGTTGGCGCTGTTGAGCGCGGACAAGTCCGCGGTCGGACCGATGATCGACATCTATCGCCGGCCGGTGCCGCAGCTCGAGGCCGGCCGCGCGCTTGCTCTCCACGCCCATGCGATGATGGATGTGTCCGACGGCCTGTTGCTCGATGCTCGGCGGATGGCTGAGGCGAGCGGTTGCGGCGCGCTGATCGATCTCGACACCTTGCCGCTGTCGAGGGAATTCCGCCGCCTTTCCGGAGACCCGCTGTTCGCGGCGACGGGCGGCGACGATTATGCGCTTCTTGCGGCGCTGCCGCCCGAACTCGACGCGGCAACGCTTTCTTTACCCTCCGGCACCACCATCACCCGGATCGGAAACCTCGAAGCCGGCGAGCCGGCCATTCGGCTGAGGAGCGGCGGGCGACCGATCGAAGTGCCGGAGAAGCTTGGCTATGAACATCGCGGGCCGTCCGCTGCGCCAATGGCTGATCGCCCTTAGCGGCCTCCTGTCCGGAGCGACTGCCGCGCTGCTTCTCCATTAACTCTCGCTAGTTGCAAGCACCGCCCGGGCTTCCTAAAGGAGCGCCTGTCTTCACGCCTGCGCGCCCAGCGCGGGCTATTTCCATTTGCCGCGAATACGGGGAATCCAATGACTCTGACACTCTTCGCGATCGCCTGCGGCGTTCTCGCGCTCCTCTACGGCATCTTCACCAGCGGCCAGGTGCTCCGCGCTCCGGCGGGCAACCAGCGTATGGTCGAGGTCGCCGGGGCCATCCAGGAAGGCGCCAAGGCCTATCTCGGGCGCCAGTACACGACGATCGGCATCGTCGGCATCGTCGTTGCCGCGCTGATCTTCTTCCTCGTCGGGCCGCTCCAGGCCATCGGCTTCGCGCTCGGTGCGCTCCTCTCGGGTGCGGCCGGCTACACGGGCATGAACATCTCGGTCCGCGCGAACGTCCGCACGGCAGAAGCGGCGCGCACGAGCCTGCAGAACGGCCTGACCCTCGCCTTCCGCGCGGGTGCGGTCACCGGAATGCTCGTCGCCGGTTTGGCTCTGCTCGCCATCTCCGTGTTCTTCTATGTGCTCGTCGGCGTTCGCGGGCTTGCGCCGAACGACCGCGAAGTGGTCGACGCGCTCGTTGCGCTTGCCTTCGGTGCGTCGCTGATTTCGATCTTCGCGCGTCTCGGCGGCGGCATCTTCACGAAAGCGGCCGATGTCGGCGCCGACCTGGTCGGCAAGATCGAGGCCGGGATTCCCGAGGACGACCCCCGCAACCCTGCTGTCATCGCCGATAACGTCGGTGACAATGTCGGCGACTGCGCCGGAATGGCCGCCGACCTGTTCGAGACCTATGTCGTGACGGTCGGAGCGACGATGGTGCTGATCGCACTGCTCGTCACCGCCGGCACCAACCTGCTCGGCCTGATGAGCCTTCCGCTCGGCATCGGCGGCGCGTGCATCATCACGTCGATCATCGGCACCTATTTCGTCCGCCTCGGCAAGAAGCAGTCGATCATGGGCGCCCTCTACAAGGGCTTCCTCGTCGCTGCGGGCCTGTCGATCCCCGCGCTGTATGTCGTCACCCAATATGCGCTCGGCGATATGAACGCGGTCGTCGGCGGAGCTGCGGATGCGACCGGCGCAACGACCGGCGGCTTCACCGGCTGGGACCTCTATTATTCGATGCTCGTCGGCCTTGTCGTTACCGGCCTGATCGTCTGGATCACCGAGTACTACACCGGCACCAACCACCGTCCGGTTCAGGCGATCGCGCGCTCCTCGCAGACCGGCCACGCGACCAACATCATCCAGGGCCTCGCGGTCAGCCTTGAAGCCACTGCGCTTCCGGCGGTCGTCATCTGCATCGGCATCATCGTCGCCTACAGCCTCGCCGGCCTCATCGGCATCGGCTTCGCGGCGACGTCGCTGCTGTCGCTCGCCGGCGTCGTCGTGGCGCTCGACGCTTATGGCCCGGTGACCGACAATGCCGGCGGGATTGCCGAAATGTCGGGCCTCGAGGCCGACGTGCGCACGCGCACCGACGCGCTCGACGCCGTGGGCAACACGACTAAGGCAGTGACGAAGGGCTATGCGATCGCTTCGGCGGGCCTCGGCGCCCTAGTCCTGTTCGCGGCCTACACGACCGACCTCAACCGCTTCGCGGGCGATCTCGGTGTGTCCTTTGCCCACATCAACTTCTCGCTGTCGAACCCCTATGTGATCGTCGGCCTGCTGCTTGGCGCCCTCCTGCCCTACCTGTTCGGCGCAATGGGAATGATGGCGGTCGGACGCGCGGGCGGTGCGGTCGTCGAGGAAGTGCGCAGGCAGTTCCGCGAGAACAAGGGCATCATGGATGGCTCGTCGCGGCCCGATTACGCCCGCACGGTCGACCTGGTGACCAAGGCAGCGATCAAGGAGATGATCATCCCGTCCCTGCTGCCGGTCTTCGCCCCGATCCTGATCTTCTTCATCGTCCGGGCGATTGCCGGTTCGGCGCAGGCCTTCTCGGCCGTGGGCGCGCTGCTCATCGGCGTGATCGTCTCCGGCCTGTTCGTCGCCATCTCGATGACCAGTGGCGGCGGCGCCTGGGACAATGCCAAGAAGTATATCGAGGACGGCAATTACGGCGGCAAAGGCTCCGAGGCTCACAAGGCCGCGGTGACCGGCGACACCGTCGGCGATCCGTACAAGGACACCGCCGGTCCGGCCGTGAACCCGATGATCAAGATCACCAACATCGTCGCGCTGCTCCTGCTCGCGGCGCTGGCGGGTCACGCCGCCGGCTGATCGGGTCGTCCGGCTTTAAACTCCAGCCCCGCTTCACCACGTGTGGAGCGGGGCTTTTCTTTTGGAGCCGATCATGCCGCACGCCATCCGAGTCCACGAAACCGGCGGTCCCGAGGTCCTCAAATGGGAGGAGGTCGAGGTCGGCGAACCCGGACCCGGTCAGGTGAAGCTCCGGCAGGAAGCAGCGGGCCTCAACTTCATCGACATCTATCACCGTACCGGCCTCTACAAGCAGGAGCTGCCGTTCACTCCGGGCACGGAAGGTGCCGGTATCGTCGAAGCGGTCGGACCGGATGTGACTCACCTCAAGGTCGGTGACCGGGTTGCGTATGCCGGGCCGATCGGCGGCTATGCCGAGGAACGGCTAATCCCCGCCGACAGGCTGGTGAAGCTTCCGGGTGGAATCTCGACCGAGCTGGCAGCCGCCATCATGCTCCAGGGGATGACGGTGCACATGCTCGTCCGGCGCGTCCATCCGGTCCAAGCTGGTGAAACGATCCTGGTCCACGCGGCAGCAGGCGGCGTAGGCCTGATCCTCTGCCAATGGGCGAAGGCACTCGGCGCAACGGTGATCGGCACGGTCTCGACAGACGAGAAGGCCGAGCTCGCACGAGCGCACGGCTGCGACCATCCGATCGTCTACACGCGCCAGGACTTCGTGGCGGAAGTCGAGCGCATCACCGATGGCCGGAAGCTGCCGGTCGTCTATGACTCCGTCGGCCGCGACACGTTCATGAAGTCGCTCGACTGCCTCGCGCCGCGCGGGCTAATGGTCAGCTTCGGCAATGCTTCGGGACCGGTCGAGCCCTTCTCACCGCTCCTGCTTTCGCAGAAGGGCTCTTTATTCCTGACGCGCCCGACATTGTTCAATTACGTCGCGACGCGCGAGGAGCTCGAGCAGGCGGCGGGCGAGCTGTTCAACATGCTGACGAGCGGCAAGGTGAAGGTCGAGCTCAACCAGCGGTTTCCGCTGAAAGATGCGGCTGAAGCCCACCGCGCGCTCGAGGCCCGCAAGACGACCGGATCGACCATCCTCACCGTCTAGACGCAGCCGCCTTCACATTTGCAGCCTGCGCCGCTAAGGCTCCGCGACTTTTTGACGGACTAGGAAGAGGGATCGTTTGGCCAAGGAAGAATTGCTCGAGATGCGTGGGCAGGTGGTGGAGCTGCTTCCCAACGCGATGTTCCGCGTCCGTCTCGAGAACGGCCATGAGATCCTCGGCCACACCGCCGGCAAGATGCGCAAGAACCGTATTCGCGTGCTGACCGGCGACGAAGTGCTGGTCGAGCTGACGCCCTACGACCTTACCAAGGGTCGCATCACCTATCGCTTCATGCCCGGCCGCGGAGGCCCGCCCGGCTACTGATGCGCCTGGTACTCGCCTCGGCGAGCCCCCGCCGCCTCGACCTGCTTGCCCGCATCGGAGTGGTTCCGGATGCGGTCGTTCCCGCGGACGTCGACGAGAGCGTGCCCAGGGGCGAGCTTCCGCGCGATCATGCGCTTCGCCTTGCGCGCGAGAAGGCTGAAGCCGTTGCCGCGCGAGAAACGGACGCGCTGGTGCTCGCCGCCGACACCGTTGTTGCGGTTGGCCGCCGCATCCTGCCCAAGGTCGAGGATGAGGACACGCTTCGCGCCTGCATGCGCCTGCTCTCCGGACGGCGGCATCGCGTGCTGACCGGCGTCGCGCTCGCGGTTCCCGGTGAAGGCATACGCGAGCGCCTCGGCGAAACGATGATCGCCATGAAGCGCCTCAGCGACGCGGAGATCGACTATTACGCAAGCCATGGCGAATGGCGCGGCAAGGCCGGCGGCTATGCGCTGCAAGGTTATGGCGAAGTCTATGTCCGCCACATCGCCGGAAGCTATTCGAATGTCGTCGGCCTGCCGCTCGCCGAGACTCGGGTGCTGCTGAAGTCGGCCGGGTACGACATTGCCTGAATGGCTGATCGAGCGCGGAATCGGGGAGAGCCGATACGCGCTTGTCGAAGACGGCGAGATCATCGAAGGCCGCATCGAGCTCGAGGGATTGCTGCGCGCGGGCACAGTGCTTCAGGTGCGATTGGTCACCGCCGGGCCCCGCAATGCGATCGCTCGCGACGCCGGTACCGAATATCTGCTGCCGCGCGGCGCGCCTGGCGTCACCGAAGGCGCGGCCTTCAAGATTGAAGTCACACGAGAGGCGATCCCCGGAGTCGAACCATGGAAACTTGCTCTGGCGCGAGCGACGGATGCGCCTCTGCGCGAAGCGCCGCCGCTCACGGGACGGGAGCTGCCGTTGCCAGCTCACCGCGACGAACTTGCGGACGCCGGCTGGAACGATCTGCTCGATGAGGCACGGAGCGGTGTCGTTCAGTTCGCCGGGGGCGAGCTCAGGATCTCGCCGACACCCGCAATGACCTTGGTCGACGTCGACGGCTATCTGCCCCCTGAAGAACTTGCCGTCGTCGGAGCTGCCGCCGCGGCCGGGGCAATCCGCCGGCTCGATATCGGCGGGTCGGTGGGGATCGACCTGCCCACGTGCCGCAGCAAGTCCGCGCGGCAGAAGGCTGCGGCCGCTATCGATGCGCATCTTCCCCAGCCATTCGAGCGTACGGCGGTCAACGGCTTCGGCTTCGTCCAGGTCGTGCGCCCGCGCGTTCGAGCGTCGCTGGTGGAACTCGCGCACAACCGTGCTTCATTTGAGGCGCGTGCGCTGCTTCGGCGAGCCGCTTTTGAGCCTGCCGGCCCGAAGAGCCTCGTCGCCCACCCCGCCGTGATTGCGGCGCTGGAGCAAGAGCCGGGCTGGAGAGACGCGCTCGCACGCCAGGTCGGCGGCCCCGTCAGCTTGCGAGCCGACGCCTCTCTCCCCATGTCTGGCGGATATGCCGAAAAAGCCTGATCAGCCCAACACTTGCCCCTTGTGTGGCAAGCCTGAGGTGAAGGAGCATGCGCCCTTCTGCAGCCGCGGCTGCAAGGATCGCGACCTCTTGAACTGGCTCGGCGAAGGCTATCGCATCGCGGGTCCGCCGGCCGATCCCGAAAGGGTGGACAGCAGCGAGAGCGGCGACTAGGGGAGCCGTTCGCCGCGGAGGCACCCCTTTCGCAAAGCGCGCCCAGGTAGCTCAGTTGGTAGAGCACGTGACTGAAAATCACGGTGTCGGTGGTTCGATTCCGCCCCTGGGCACCACTAACTTCCGACAGGCCGCAGTACCATTTCATCGCCGAGCCGTAACGGTTTACCGTTGACGGTTGAATTGTCGTTTACTCGACGCTTCCCGTTGAGCCGTGCGCATGTTCCCTTCCGACCCGCGTAGAGGAGGGACTGCCATGCGGTTATCGGCATGGGCGAGAGCGTTTCTCGCGGTAGCTGCTTTGTGCGCGATCAGTCCCGCTGTCGCGGCGGGTCCTGCACAATCATGGGCGGGGCCTGGCACGACCTACATAGCCCCGGCCAGTGGGCCGAACATGCTCGGCACCTCGACCGTCGCGATCCGCGCCGCTCGCTTCAACGGGAGCTGGGCCAACGCGATGCAGGACGCCACGCATAACCCGTTGCTCCTGCGGATGGTCGCTGCGGCCCGAGGCATGCCTGCGCTGCAGCAGATGCAATTCGTGCAGAGCCGGGTGAACAACGCCATCCGCTGGATGTCTGACGCAACTCAATGGGGGCAGCACGATTACTGGGCAAGCGCGAACCAGACGCTGAGGTCAGGCGCCGGCGACATGGAAGATCGCGCGATCGTCAAGATGCAGGCGCTGAAGGCGCTCGGGTTCAGCTCCAACGACCTTTGGCTGACGCTTGCGCGCGATGCCGTCGGAGGCCCGGTAACTGTTCTCACCGTTCGGCTCGGCGGCCGTTATTACATCCTCGACGACACGGGAGGGGAGCCGTTCCTCGTCGAGAGCCGCCGAAGGGAATTCCAGCCGGTCCTGAGCTTCGGCTGGAACGGCGCCTGGGTGCATACTCAGGCACCAGCGATGGCCTTTGCGAGGACGGCGTCCGCGCCGGCTTCGGGCAGGTAGGAATCTAGTCGCCGGCGGCGAAACTCGTGCTAAGCGCAGCACATGCGGAATGTCGCTGCAAAGCTGCTCGCCTCGACTGGGGTCCTGCTGCTGGCCTCTGGCTGCGCCACTAGCGACAGCCTCACCACGGCATCGGCCCCTTCGACCTCCAGGCACGCTCCCCGGAACGTCGCGCGCGCACCTTCATCCGCAAGCTATGTCGCGAGCGCCTCGTCGATCGAGCTTTACGAGATCGAGTCCGCGCAGCTGGCCTTGCAGCGCGCAACGAGCCGGCGCGTGCGTGACTTCGCAGCGATGGTGCTTGACGCGCACAAGGGCGCCAGCATGCAACTCTCGCTCGCCGGGAGAAGGCTCAACCTGCTGCCGTCGGCGACGCTCAATGCGGCGCACCAGGCGATGATGGACGAGCTCCGCGCGACTCCGGGTTTCGATTCCGCTTATGTGAAGCAGCAGATGGCGGTGCACCGCGATGCGCTCTCCCTTCATCGCAACTATGCGGCCTTGGGAACGAGCCCGACGCTTCGGCCCGTCGCGGCATCGCTCGTGCCGGTGTTCCAGCGTTACCTGCGCTTGCTCGGCAATCTCTGATCTTTCCAGCGCCGCCGGTCGGGCGGAATCGTGATTAAGAGTGCGGTTACCATAGTCCCTAAGCATAACTTTGCCTTGGGCTGCGACACACGCGGCCATGCTGGGCTTTTCTCCTCGTGCATTCGTCTGGCTCGCCGCTTCGGCCGCCGCGTTGGGAACCGCTTCTCCGGTCCACGCGGAAGGGTCTGGCTGGTCGAAGGCCGAGGCAATCCTCGGCGGCGCGCCGAGCGCGCTCGAAGCGGTCATTGCCCAGCAGCAGGGAATTGCGCCAGCCCAATCGCAGGCCGTCCAGCCTGCCTCTTACCAGCCGGCGTCTTACTCCGTCGCCAGGGTCACGCCTGCGGTCCTGCCCACGCGCCCAGTGCTGAGCCCGGGCGTGCTCAGCGGCAATCCGGACGTGTTCGGCTCCGTGGCTCTGCGCGTCGGCAACACGCGCCTCGACGCCCGCTGGCGCCGAGTCGACAAGGCCGGGGTCGACGGGCCGGCGGCGCGGTTCGCGGAATTGCTGACGAACCGAGGCAAGCTCGAGCGGCTTGAAGCGGTGAACTGGTACGTCAATCGCCGGGTGACCTTCACCGACGACCAGCGCCGCTGGGGTCTTCCCGACGTCTGGTCGACGGCAAACGAGACGCTGAAGAGCGGACGCGGCGACTGCGAGGATTATGCGATCGCCAAGCTGCAGATGCTTCGGCGTGCGGGCTTTGCCGACCGCGATCTCTATCTCGTGATCGTCAAGGACCTCGTGAGCCGGCAGGACCATGCCGTGCTGGTGGTCCGCGCCGCGGGCCGAATGAACGTGCTCGACAATGGCACGGACCAGCTGCTCGATAGTGAGACGCTGCGCGACTATCGGCCGATCCTGACCTTCGCCTCCTACGGCACCTGGACGCACGGCTATCGCGTACAAACGGCGCCGGTGAACATCGCCTCAGCGGATGATTCAACGCCGGAGACCATTGCCCCGGCCGCCGACAATCAGCGCTCGTGGAGCGCGTCGCTTCTCGCCTTCAACACCGGCTTGAGCAGATAGGTCAGCACGCTCTTATAGCCCGTGATGATCTGCGTGTCGGTCATCATGCCCGGAGTGATCGGCAGCTGCCGGCCTGAGGCCATGAGATAATTCTTGTCAGTTTCGACAATGACCGTGAAGTAAGGCTGCTTCTCCTGCTCGTCGTAAATGGCGTCCGGAGAAATCTGGACGACGCGCCCGTCGAGCCCGCCGTAGATCGAGAAGTCGTAAGCCGTCACCTTCACGAGCGCCTTGTCGCCGACCTTGATGAAGGCGATGTCGCTCGGCCGCACCCGGCTTTCGACCAGCAGCTTGTCGCCGGCCGCAACGATTTCCATGATCTTCTGACCCGGCTGCACGTACGAACCGATCGTTGTGACCTGGACGTCGTTGACGATGCCGTCGACGGGCGAACGGATCTCGGACCGATCGAGCTTGCCCTGAGCGCCGCGCAGCGACTGTTCGTTGACAGCGATCTTCTGAGTGACCTGGCTGCGCTCGTCGAGTGCCTGCTGGCGGAATTCATATTCTGCCTGCGATGCCTGGGCTTCGGCTTCGCGCACGGCGGCCATGGCCTTGCCCTGCTGCTCGCGCGCCGCCGCGATCCGGCCTTGGAGGTCGACCACCTCGCGTCGCTTGTCGAGCAGGTCCGTCTGCGGGACGATGTGCTTCGCGGCAAGCGGCTCGAGCATGTCCACCTGGTGCTGGGCGAGAGCGAGACTACTCTGGAGGCTGTTGATATTCGCGGCCGCCTCGCCGGCTTCGCGGCGGGCCTGGTCGGCGGTCGCGTGGAGCGCCGCCACCTTGCTGTTGAGCGCGGACTCGCGCGCCTGGCGAAGCGCCTGCTCGCCGGCGCAATCGCCGCCCTGGCATGCGACGGATC
>DASVXR010000371.1:0-2858 GCA_036392595.1 Sphingomicrobium sp. | reverse complement strand
TCGAGCAATGGCAGAAGCCCGCCGACGCGGTGCGCATCTCCAACTTCGTCGCCACGGGACCTGAGGGCCGCTGCTAGGCAAGCGCCGACCTCATGTCCGCTTTGGGTGGAAAGCGGACACAGGCCTAATCCACATCAGCTTCCCTAAGAGAACGCCGTGTTATCTAAGAGAAATCGCCGGTAACGAGCCTTAGCGCGTCGGCGCCTGAGAGACATTCGTCGTGCTCCCGCTACATTCAGGAGCACCATAATGTCCTCATCTAATGAGCAAGACATGGCGCGCTTGGCAGCCACAAGCCTCCACCACATCGCCGCCAGTCATCGGTCTTGCCAGGACGCCGCCGTCCATGTTCATTCGTCTCGCGAAGCCATCGACCGCTCGCTGGAGTTGCTGTCGGCCACATCGGTCTACAATTCCGTCATCGATACTGATGTGGATGAACGCGGGGCAGGCGGCGATTTCCTAGACGTTGCTGTATGACGAATGGTCGAGAGGCGGCTCATCTCCGCAAGAAGGCAGGCAATTGCCGTCGACTCGCAGAAAATCTTTCCTCGGATGTTTGCAGGTCCGTTTTGCGTAAGTTGGCCGACGGATACGATGCGGAGGCGTTACGATGCTATGGGACGGACGGATTGGCCCGGCTATGGCTTTACGATGAGCGGGACAAACAGACATAGCTAGTGTCCGCTTTGGGTCGAAAGCGGACATTTGCCGCAACGCGATAGCGGGCCTGAAACGACCGCGCTAAGCCAGCAGCAATGGCCAAGCTCTATTTCTACTATGCGGCGATGAACGCGGGGAAATCGACCACCCTGCTGCAGGCCGACTTCAACTATCGCGAGCGCGGCATGGAGACGATGCTGTGGACCGCGGCGTTCGACGACCGCTCCGGCGAAGGCACGATCGGCTCGCGCATCGCCCTGTCCGCGCCCGCGCACAGTTACGATAAGGACGTCGACCTGTTCGCCGCCGTCGGCGAGGAGCTGAAGAAGCAGAAGCTCCATTGCGTTCTGGTCGACGAGGCGCAGTTCCTGACGCAGCGGCACGTGCTTGAGCTGTGCGAAGTCGCCGACAAGCTTGGAATTCCCGTGCTGTGCTACGGCCTTCGTACCGACTTCCAGGGGAAGCTCTTCCCCGGCTCGGCGGCGCTACTGGCGCTCGCGGACTCGCTGATTGAGCTCAAGGCCGTCTGCGAATGCGGCCGCAAGGCGACGATGAACCTCCGCGTCGATGCGGAAGGGCATGCGGTCGCGTCGGGCGCCCAGACCGAGATCGGCGGCAACGACCGCTATGTCGCGCTGTGCCGACACCATTTCTTCGAGCGGCTGCGCGAGAGCGAGGCTCGCCAGCTCAGCCTCGGACTGGCGCGGCGATGAGCTCCAACGTCATCTACGAGATCGCCGTCTGGCTGGTGCCGCTGATCATCGCGATCGTCTTCCACGAGGTGGCGCACGGGCTCGTCGCAAGGCGGCTCGGCGATCCCACGGCCGAGGAGCGCGGAAGGTTAAGCCTCAACCCGATCCGGCATATCGACCCCTTCGGAACGGTGATCCTCCCGCTGCTTCTCGCGGTGACGCATGCCGGAGCGCTCTTCGGCTGGGCCAAGCCCGTGCCCGTCGATTACCGCCGCCTCAAAAATCCGCGCCGCGACATGGTGCTGGTCGCGCTCGCCGGCCCGGGAATGAACCTGCTGCTCGCGCTCATCGGCGCGGCGATCCTCGCGGCCACCATCTCGCTATCCGGTGGTGCGGCGGGCGGAACCGCGCGCCTGGTTGCCGCCAACGCGCTCAACTTCATCCTGATCAACATCTTCCTCGGAGTGTTCAACCTGCTGCCCGTACCGCCGTTCGACGGCGGACACGTCCTCCAGGGACTCCTCCCGCCGTCGCTCGCTCGAGGCTTCGGCAGGATCGGCCGCTATTCGCTGCTCGTGATGGTGATCCTGCTGCTCGTGCTCCCGCAGTTCGGGATCGACATCATCGGCCGCATCGTGTCGCCGATCGTCGGAGCCATCACCCGCCTGTTCCTGGGGATTTTCGGCCTCGCCACCTGAGATGCTCCACGGCTGGATCATCCTCGACAAGCCCGTCGGCCTCGGTTCGACCACCGCCGTGTCCGCGGTCAAGCGCATCCTCCGCGAAGCGGGCGAGCCGAAGACGAAGGTCGGCCACGGCGGCACCCTAGACCCGCTGGCGAGCGGCGTTCTGCCCATCGCGCTCGGAGAGGCGACGAAGCTTTGCGGCCGAATGCTCGATGCGACCAAGCAATATGCCTTCACCATCCGCTTCGGCGAAGAGACGGATACGCTCGATGCTGAAGGCGAGGTCGTCGCGGCGAGCGACGTCCGCCCGACGGTCGAGCAGGTCGAAGCCGTGCTGCCACGGTTCAGAGGTGAGATCGAGCAGGTGCCACCGGCCTACTCAGCGCTCAAGATCGGCGGGAAAGCGGCATACGCCAGGGCGCGGGCGGGCGAGGAGGTGGAGCTGAAGGCGCGCGTGGTGACGGTGCACGCCCTAACGCTCCTCCCCGGGACGGGGAGGGGGACCGCGACGCGCAGCGGCGTGGTGGAGGGGGCCCAGCGCTCCGCCGCTTCCACGGAGGGCCCCCTCGACCATGCTCCGCATGGTCCCCCTCCCCGTTCCGGGGAGGATCAAATCACCCTCTCCGCCACCGTCTCCAAAGGCACTTATATCCGCAGCCTCGCCCGAGACATCGCCCGCGCGCTTGGAACCGTCGGGCACGTCACCTATCTAAGGCGTACCCGCGCCGGGCCCTTCTCGCTGGAATCAGCCATTTCGCTGGACTTTCTGGAGGAAGCCGCTAAGGCGCGCGCACTGACGAGGACGGTACTGCCGCTG
>DASVXR010000370.1:0-15641 GCA_036392595.1 Sphingomicrobium sp. | reverse complement strand
ACCCGCTTCGCGCCGGCGTCGATATGCTTCTGGGCGCTCTCCCGGTCGGTGAAGAAGCCGGTGCACTCCAGCGCCAGCTCGACGCCTTGGTCGCGATGCGGGAGTTCCGCGGGGTCCTTTTCGGCGGTGACGTGGATCGTCTTGCCATTGACGACGATGTCGTTGCCGCTGACCGACACATCGCCCGGGAACTTGCCGTGGACGCTGTCGTGCTTGAACAGCCAGGCATTGGCCTCGGCGTCAGCGAGGTCGTTCACGCTCACCAGCTCGAGCCCGCAGTCAGGCCGCTCAAGGATCGCTCGGGCGACCAGCCGGCCGATGCGGCCGAAGCCGTTGATTGCAACCTTCGTCATTGGATTCCTCTTTTTCTCATGAAGTCGGTGATGCGGGTGGCGACCTTGTCCGGCGTGAAGCCGAAATAGTCGAAGGCGTCGCTCGCGGGTGCGGACACGCCGAAGCGATCGATGCCGATGCGTAGCCCGTGGAGACCCGTGTAGCGCTCCCAGCCGACAGTGGCGCCGGCCTCAACCGAGACGCGCAGGATTTCGCGGTTGCTGACGTCCGGGAGGATGTCCTCGCGATATTCCGTTGGCTGGGCGTCGAAGCGCTCGGTGCAGGGCATGGACACGACGTCGGTGCCGATGCCCTGCTGTTCAAGCTGGGCGGCCGCGCCGAGGGCGACCTCGACCTCAGAGCCGGTGGCGATCATGATGACCTTTCGGGCGTTCTCCGCGCCCTTCAGGCGGTATGCGCCTCGCGCCGACAGGTTCTCCTCAGCCGCCTCGGTCCGAACGGGCGTCAGGTTTTGGCGGGTGAGAGCGAGGATCGACGGCGTTTCGTTCTGCAGCGCCAGCGCCCAGCATTCGGCCGTCTCCACCGCGTCGGCGGGCCGATAGACTTCGATCTGCGGCATGGCGCGAAGGCTCTGCAGATGTTCGATCGGCTGGTGGGTTGGGCCGTCCTCTCCGAGGCCGATGCTGTCGTGGGTCATCACGTAAATGACCCGCGCCTGCTGCAGCGCACTCAGGCGGATCGCGGGACGCGCATAGTCGGTGAAGACGAGGAAGGTGCCGCCGTAGGGGATTATTCCGCCGTGAAGCGCCATCCCGTTCATCGCCGCGGCCATGCCGAACTCACGGATGCCGTAATAGATGTAGCGGCCGGCGTAATTGTCCGCCGTCAGGGCCTCCAGGGCCTTCGTCTTGGTGTTGTTCGAGCCCGTGAGGTCAGCCGAGCCGCCGATGGTTGCGGGGATGGCGGAGTTGATCGCTTCCAGCGCCATCTCCGACGCCTTGCGCGTCGCCACAGGCTTCAGGTCGAGCAGCAGCTTGTCGAGATAGGGCTTCAGCCAGGCGTCCGTGACCTTACCGTTCAGCCGCGCGAGGAACTCGTCCTTGCGACCGCTCTCCTCCAGGCGCTCGCTCCACAGCGCATGCTCGATCGCACCGCGCTTGCCAGCGGCTCGCCAGGCGGTGAGGACGTCGTCAGGGACGGTGAATTCCTCGTCGTCGAGGCCAAGCTCCTTGCGAGCCGCCTCGACCTCGTCCTTGCCCAGCGCTGCGCCATGGGTCGCCGCCGTGCCCTGCTTGTTGGGCGCGCCGTAGCCGATGATGGTCTTGCAGCGGATGAGGCTCGGGCGCGGGTCGGCGAGCGTTTCCTTGATGGCGCGGTCGACATCGTCGGCGTCGAGTCCGTCGCATTCGCACGTGTGCCACTGCGCCGCCTGGTGGCGCGCGACCACGTCCTCGTTGCGCGAGAGGTCGGTCGAGCCGTCGATGGTGATGCTGTTGTCGTCCCAAAGGACGATCAGGCGCCCAAGCTTCAGATGCCCGGCGAGGCCGATCGCCTCGTGGTTCACCCCTTCCATGAGGTCGCCGTCGCCCGCGATGACGAAGGTCCGGTGGTCGACCAGATCATCGCCGTACACAGCATTGAGGTGCCGCTCGGCGATTGCCATTCCGACGGCCATCGCCACGCCCTGCCCGAGCGGTCCGGTCGTGACCTCGATGCCGGGGAGCTCGAAATTCTCCGGGTGGCCCGCCGTCGGGCTGCCGAGCTGGCGGAAGCGCTTGATGTCGTCGATCGTCGGGCGCGCGTAGCCCGTCAGGTAGAGGAGCGAGTAGATCAGCATCGACCCGTGCCCCGCCGACAGTATGAAACGGTCGCGGTCGGGCCAGTGCGGATCAGCGGCGTCGAACTTCAGATGCCGTGTGAAGAGCGCCGTCGCTGCATCCGCCATGCCCATCGGCATTCCGGGATGCCCGCTGTTCGCGGCCTCGACCGCATCCATCGCGAGAGCGCGAATGGCGTTGGCGAGGCGGCGGTCGGTCGGCTGCATGGGTCTCCGGGTCGGGGCTGCTTCGGCCGAAGGACTCAAGCCGATTGCAAGCGCCCTTTGTCCGGTGAGCCGTTCAGCGTCAATGTCTTGCCCGTAATCCCTCTCTTGCAGTAGCGAAGAGCCATGGACGATGCGGGTCTCACGGCAGCTCTCGATCGCGCGGAACGGGCGCTGGAGCGGATCGAGCGCGCGCTAACCAACCGGGCGGCGGCCGCGCCGGCGCGGGATGACGAGCTCCGCGCCAGGGTCCGCGAAGCGGTCGCCGAGCTCGACCAGCTGATCCGGGAGGCTGCGCAATGAGCCTGATCGACCTCAACATTGCCGGACGCACCTACCAGGTGGCCTGCCGCGACGGAGAGGAAGAGCAGCTTCGCGCCGCTGCCCGCCTCGTCGACGGAAAGAGCCGCGAGGCGCTCGCCGGAATGGGGACGTTGAGCGAAGCGCGTCAGTTCCTCTTCGCCTCGCTGCTTCTCGCCGACCAAATGATGGGCGAGCAGCCGCAGCCCGCCCCTCCGCCGCAACGGCCGCAGCCCGCCGTCGATCCGGCGCTCGTCGAGCGCGCCGAAGCGCTCGCCCGCCGGCTCGATTCACTCGCCGAAGCCCTTGAGCGCGAGGTCGTCTGACCCTATCTCGGGTCCGACGGGCACTACCCGGTGCGAGCCTTCGGAAAATCCCTGAGGCGATAGAATCCAATTGGGAGCTGTCCCTGCCCAGGCCTTGGCCTGGATCACACGGCGCCCACCTGACGTTTGTGGCGTCAGAGGATTTTAGGGCAAACGGCCATGGTGGTGTCCCGTCACCCCCCTTTCTCCCCCGGCCCTCGGCCTGAGATGGAGCCGCTGTCGAAGGAAGTGCTTCGGCGGACCGCGCTCGACGCGCGCAAGGCGTTCGTCGCCACCCTTTCCGATGCCGAGCGCGCGCTCCTCGAGCAGCGGCTGGCGGAGCATCTGACCTCGCTCTTCGCCGGAGTCTCGGTGGTCGCCGGCTATCACCCGCTGGGCAGCGAGATCAGTCCGCTCCCCGCGATGGAAGAAGCGCGCGCCGTGGGGGCCATCGCCGCCTTCCCCTGCTTTCCCAATCCGGGGAAACCCTTCCGATTTCTCGCCGGCGACCCGCTCGAGCCCGGCCCGTTCGGAATCCTGCAGCCGGCCAAGCGCCACCCCGTGGTCGATCCGGACCTGGTCCTGGTCCCGCTCATCGCCATCGACGGCAGCGGAACTCGCCTCGGGCGCGGCAAGGGCCATTACGACCGCGCCCTTCTTCGCCTCAAGAAGAACCGGGCGCGGCTGATCGGGGTCGGCTGGCCCCTCCAGCGGCTCGCGGACACGATTCCACGGGACGAATGGGACGTTCCGCTGGACGCCTTCGCTTCGCCGGAAGGAGTCGAGTGGTTCGGCCAGGTGCCGCTGCCCTTCTGAGCGCCCGGCTCCCGAGCAACAGTCGGAACCCAGCCGGAGTCAAAGAGTTAGCGGAATTGCACCGGGTCACCCCCACCCGGCGGCCAGTCCACTAGGGCGGTTCGGAGTAGGGACCGCCCTTTTGCGAGGCGCCATGGCTACGAAAATCAGAAACCACCACGCTGCTGCGACGATCAAGGAGGCGAACCGGCAGCTTCGCCTCGCCGTTTCCGAATGCCGGGCGCTGCTTGCGCGCACCGAGGACATGATCCGCCGCAGCCAGCAGGACAACGATCCGCCCACTTTCTAGCCGGCGGATGAACTCAGCCGCTCGACTCGTTCTTCTCTCCGAAAGGGGGGAAGCCCATGGCATATTATCGGCTCTACTTCCTCGACGGTCAGACCGGACGAATTCGCGAGTTCCGCGAGTTCGAGGTCGAAGACGATCTGGCGGCCCTCGCGCAGGCCTCGGGCTGGCGGTCGATCAACCCGATGGAGCTCTGGTGCGGGGGGCGCAAGGTCAGGCATTGGGAAGCGATGACATGCCTGCCTGCGCGCCTGCGCAAATCACCGGAACTTCGCTCGAGCTTTAGATCGCGCTAGATGGCGCGGTGCCGCGCACCTCTCCTTCCCCACGCCCGCTGATCGGAATCGCGCTGATCCTGCTGTTGATCGTCGGCTGGGCGGCGTTCGTCGCAAGCCTCGCGCACACCGTCGGGCGCTGGCCTGTTTTGCTCCAAGCCGTTTACTATCTATTCATGGGACTGGCCTGGATCCTGCCGCTCAAACCCTTGGTGCGGTGGATTCAGACGGGCCGGTTCAGGGCTCCGCCCGAGTGAAGTTGAACCTGCTGTATTACTAGGATATAACAGAGCGGAATGTCGGCAACTGTGGCTCTCTCCCAGCCCCTCCGGGGCCTCAAGTCGCGTGCTGCGCAACTGAGGGTGCGCGCGGCGGAGCTTTGCCGCGCCTATCCGCGGGAGATCCTCGGCTTCGGCACGCTCGGAGCGATCGTCGCCGCGGCGATCGGCGGCGCCGCTCATTCGACGCCCGAGACCCGCTCGACGGCAGCCGCTCCGCCCGCGCCTCCGCCGATGCTGGTGCGTCAGCTCGCGCCCGAGCAGGCGCTCAAGCTGAATGCGGCGATCCCGGTGGAGCAAGGCCCGAACCCGGCGGCCACTCCCTTCGTCTTCAAGGGCAATGGCGCGGCTCGAACACAGGCGCTCGAATGCCTTGCAAGCGCCGAATATTATGAGGCGGGCAACCAGGACGAGGACGGCGAGCGCGCCGTCGCGCAGGTGGTGCTCAACCGGGTCCGCCACCCCGCCTTCCCTGCCAGCATCTGCGGCGTCGTGTACGAGGGCTCGACCCGTCCCACGGGCTGCCAGTTCACCTTCACCTGCGACGGATCGCTATACCGCCAGCCGGACGCCGACGGGTGGAAGCGCGCCTATCGGATCGCCGAGCAGGCGCTGGCCGGCTCCGTCTATGCGCCGGTCGGTTACGCGACCCATTATCACGCCAATTATGTCGTGCCTTACTGGGCTTCGACGCTGGCGAAGAATGCCATAATCGGCGCTCACATCTTCTACCGCTGGGCCGGCGGATGGGGTCAGCCGACGGCGTTCACCAAGGGCTATGCCGGCCGCGAGCCCAATGCGCGCGCGCTTCGCACCGCCGCGCTCGCGGTCCCGCACGTCACTCCGACTTATCAGCAGGGTTCGGTCGCCGAAGCGATCAAGGACATTCCTGGCGCGGAGCCGCTGAAGCTTGCCCCCTCGCTGCGCGGCGACAAGCGCGTGGCCGTCCGCTTCAACCTCGAGGCGCGCAAGGCTTCGGAGCAGGCGGTCCACGAGGATTATACGAAGAAGTTCGAGACCTCGGACAATCTGAAATGGGCGCTTTCGGGCGATACCGTCGCGTCCAGCGAGAAGCCGCTCGGCAAGGCGGCCGAACCGGCTGCTCCGGGCAGTGCCGCGGGCGGCGGAGCCCAGCGCTAACTTAGCCTGATTTCATGTGAAAAGTGGCGCGAGTGACGGGGCTCGAACCCGCGACCTCCGGCGTGACAGGCCGGCGCTCTAACCAACTGAGCTACACCCGCGTTTTTGGCGTGCGGGGCACCTAGGTGCGGGGCTTTTCAGTGTCAACCATGGCCGGCTGCATTTCGCGCCGCTCCTCCTCTTGCTCCTCGTCGGGCTCGCCGACGTGGGTCAAGGTGCCGTGCTCAAAGAGGAATCCGGCAATGTCCGGAGTGCCGGCGGCGGAGAAAACCGTCTTGATGATGATCAGCAGCGGCACGGCCAGCAGCGCTCCCGTCGTCCCCCACACCCAGGCCCAGAAGGACAGCGAGACGAGGATGGCGAGAGGGCTGATCGTCAGCCGGTGGCCGACAACCATCGGGGTGAAGAGGTTCGCCTCGATCAGGTGGAAGCCGACGAACACCGCCGGCGGAGCAAGCGCTCCCCAGATGTCGGGATAGGTCATCAGGCCACCGAGGAACAGCAGCAGCGCGCTGACGATCGGACCAAGGTAGGGGATGTAGTTCGCGACGGCGACGATGCCGCCCCACATGATCGGGGAGGGCATGCCGAGCAGCCAAAGGGCTGCCGCGGTCAGCGCGCCCAAACCGACGTTGATGATGGTGATCGTGCCGAGGTACATCGACGTCGCGTCCACCACCTGCTGGATGACGCGCGCGGTGGTCAGCGCCCCTTCGAAGCTTCCGCGGCTGACGATCGTCTTCTTCCGCATCGCGGTCCAGCCGGCGAGGAAGAAGAAGATGACCAGCAGCGAGAAGAAGACCTGGATCAAAAGGTGAGGCGCCGAGGTGGTGAGGAGGCCCATCACCGAATTGGGCTCCTCGATCCTCACGGTGCGCGCATGCTCCTGGTTGATCTGGATCTGGGCGGCGGTCCGAGTGATGAACCGGTCGAGGTTCTTCGCGATGTCGAGGATCGGCTCGAGCGCCGCCCGAACCTTCGGGATCTTGCCCGGGACCTGCGCCACCCAGTCGGTGGCGGGGATGACGATCGAGCCGATGGCGAACAGCGCCATCAGCAGGAAGATGATGAGGCAGAGACCCGCCGCGAGGCGCGACGGCACGCCGCGCCGCTCGAACCATTCGAGGAGGGGCACGAGCGCGATCGCCACGACCATGGCCGCCGTTACGGGCATGAAGAATTCGGCGCCTTCGCGAAGCGCGAATGGAAGGCCGATGATCAGGCCGATCCCGGCGATCAGGCTGAAAGAGGCGAGCAGACGGTCGCGCTTGGCCGCGCTTGCTTCGGCAATGAGGCGCGCTTCATCCTCGTTTTCGACGTGATGCTTCCGGGTACGTGCGTCCATCGAGGGCAGCATATCGCCGCGCCTGCTCGGTCGCCAGCGATTAGAAGGAGATGGTGCCCCTGGTCCGACTCGAACGGACACTCCGGTGAAGGAACTCGATTTTGAGTCGAGCGCGTCTACCATTCCGCCACAGGGGCCCCGCAGCGCGATTTAGCTAGCGACGCCCCGCCTCGGTTGCAAACAGTTCACGGAGCATCGGACGGCGGTTGGCGTTGACCGCACGGTGAACGATCGGGTGCAGCCATGAAGACAGCCGACTTCTTCGTCGAACGCCTCAAGGCCTGGGGCGTCACGCGCATCTTCGGTTACTCCGGCGACGGCATCAACGGGATGATCGGAGCGATCCAGCGCGACGGCACAATCGACTTCATCCAGCCGCGCCACGAGGAGATGGCGGCGTTCATGGCCGTCGCGCACGCCAAGTTCACGGGCGAGCTCGGTCTTTGCCTTGCGACGGGCGGCCCGGGTGCGACGCACCTCATCACCGGCCTCTATGACGCGAAGCTCGATCACCAGCCCGTTCTCGCCATCTGCGGCCAGGCCGAGACCACCGTCCGCGGCGGCAGCTACCAGCAGGAAATGAACCTGGACCGGATGTTCGCCGACGTGGCCGAATATGTGCAGGAGGTCACCCAGCCCGCCCAGCTGCCGCACGTCGTGGACCGGGCCGTGCGCCTCGCGATCGCCCGGCGCGGCCCGTCGGTCATCGTCATTCCCAAGGACGTGCAGGAGAGGCCGTTCGAAGCGCCCGCACGGGCGCACGGCTTCACTCGCTCCGGGCCAGGATATTCGCGCCCGGTGATCGTTCCGACGGAGGCCGACCTCAGCAAGGCAGCGGAGGTCCTGAACGCCGGCGAGCGTGTCGCCATCCTCGTCGGCGCAGGAGCGATCGGCGCCGCCGACGAGGTCGTCGCGGTCGCCGAGGCGGTCGGAGCGGGCGTGGCCAAGGCACTCCTCGGCAAGTCTGCGCTTCCCGACGACCTGCCGTTCGTGACCGGATCGATCGGGCTGCTGGGCACCCGCCCCAGCTCGGACCTGATGAACGAGTGCGATACTTTGCTGATCGTCGGCAGCGGCTTTCCCTGGTCCGAGTTCCTCCCGAAGAATGGCGCTGCGCGGGCGGTGCAGATCGACGTCGAACCTGCAATGCTGTCGCTGCGCTATCCCTGCGAGGTGAACCTCCATGGGAGCGCCGCCGAGACGCTTCGGCTGCTCCTCCCGATGCTGAAGCGGAAGAGCGACCGGGCCTGGCGCGAGAAGATCGAGCAATGGATGAAGGAATGGTGGGAGACTCTCGAGGCGCGCGCGAAGACGAAAGCGCACCCGGTCAACCCGCAGCGCGTGGTCTGGGAGATGTCCCCTCTCCTGCCCGACAACGCCATCGTCACAAGCGACAGCGGCTCCTGCGCCAATTGGTACGCCCGCGACTATCGCGTGAAGCGCGGGCAGATGGCCTCGCTGTCGGGCGGCCTCGCCTCGATGGGCGCGGCGGTGCCCTATGCCATCGGCGCCAAGTTCGCTCATCCCGACCGGCCTGTCGTCGCGCTGGTCGGCGATGGGGCCATGCAGATGAACAACATGGCCGAGCTGATCACCGTCGCCAAATATATGGACCGCTGGCCGGACAAGCGGCTCGTCACCTGCGTCTTCAACAACCAGGACCTGAACGAGGTCACCTGGGAGCAGCGGGTGATGAACGGCAATCCGCGCTTCGACGCGAGCCAGGATATCCCGGACGTGCGCTATTCGCGATTTGCCGAGCTGATCGGGCTCAAGGGTATTTTCGTCGATGACCCGAAGGACCTCCGCGGCGCCTGGAAGGAGGCGCTGTCGGCCGATCGACCCGTCGTGCTCGAAGTGAAGACAGATCGTGAGATCGCTCCGCTACCCCCGCACATCAGCTTGAAGGAAGCGAAGAAGTTCATGTTCTCCCTGGCGAAGGAGGAAGACGCAGGTCACGTCATTCGCGACACGGCGCGGCAGGTGATCAATGCCGTCCTCCACAAGGAGGATGCGGACTAGGCCTCACCAGCCGTTGATGCGTTCCCAGACGTCCGCCACGCGATCGTCTCCGGTCACGAAGTAGCGCTCGTACGCGGCGGCAGTCGCGCAGGCGTGGTTGGGAAGAATGCTGACCCGTCCGCCGATGGGGAATCGCGACCAGTCGAGCTCTCCGGATGTGGCAGTGACGATCCCATGCTCCTGATTGGTGGACTCGACCCGTACATCTTGGATCAGCTCGCCGGTTCCGGCATCGCAGACCGCGCCATAGCCCCAGTCGACCGGGAAATCGGCGGTGCCCTGGTCGCGACTGAGGGCGAGGAAACCCGCGTCGACTAAAACCCGGCCGTGGCCGCGACTGTGGCCGATCACGCTGGCGAGGACCGAGATCGCGATATCGCATATGCTGCAAGTGCCGAGCTCGGCCTGGACGAGGTCCCCGAACGCATAGACGCCGACGCGCGCCTCCGTGACGCCATCGAGCGTCCGAGCATAGTGGACGGTTGGAGTCGAGCCGACGCTGATGGTTTCGACCGGGAAGCCCTCGTCGCGCAGCCGTTCCGCCGCAGCGATTGCCCCTGCCCGCTCGCGTTCGGCAATCGCCTCGAACTCGCCGATGGTGCGCGCGGAATAGGAGGCGCCGGCGTGCGTCATCACGCCGGCAAGGCGGGCGCCAGGGCCCGCGGAGAGGCGCCGTGCGATCTCGGTCAGGAGCTCGTCTGCGGGATCGACGCCGGCCCGATGGCCGTCCGTATCCACTTCGATCAGCGCTTCGATGGTCAGACCTTCCGAGGTGCCGAATGACTGCAGCGCGTCAGCGGCTTCGGCGCTGTCGAGGATGACCCGCAGCTTGCACCCGGCGCGGATCAGCTCGGCGACCTGCGGCAGCTTCACGGGCGCGATGCCGACCGCGTAGAGGATGTCGCGTACGCCGCGCGCGAAGAAATAATGCGCTTCGGCCAGTGTCGACACCGTGATCGGGATGTCGGCTCCTCCGGAAAGAACCCGAAGCACGTCGATCGATTTGGACGTCTTCACGTGCGGGCGGAGCGCGACGCCGAGCTGGGCGACGCGCTCGCGCATGCGGTCGGCATTGGCCTGCAGCTTGCGCCGGTCCAGGAGCAAGGCGGGCGTCGGCAGGTCGAAGATCGTGCTCGGCCTCTGCAGGACTGAAGATAGCTCGTTCATCGTGCGAGGCGATGCGCCTTCGCGGGCATCTCGGCAACCGGTCAGTTGCGCGGTGCTTGCCTCCGATAGCTGAGAGCCTCGGCGACGTGGATTCGGCCGACCTGCTCGGCGCCCGCCAGGTCTGCGATCGTCCGGGCGACGCGCAGCACTCGATGGAAGCCGCGGGCCGAGAGTCGCATCGCCGCCGCTGCATCCGCAAGAAGCTTGCGGCCGGGCTCGTCGGGCGTCGCTACCTTGTCGAGAAGCTCGCCGTCGGCCTCGGCATTGGTGCGCGGGCCGTGACCGTTGTAGCGGTCCGCCTGGACCTGGCGGGCGGCGGCGACGCGGCTCCGCACCTCGGCGCTGCCCTCCGCCGGCGGTGGCAGCGTCAGGTCTGCGGCGGAGACTCCCGGAACCTCGACGTGAAGGTCGATGCGATCGAGCAGCGGGCCGGACACGCGCGCCTGGTAGTCGGCGGCGCATCTGGGCGCCCGGCTGCAGGCCAGCGCGGGATCGCCCAGATGGCCGCACCGGCACGGATTCATCGCCGCCACGAGCTGCACCCTCGCGGGGAAGGTGACGTGGGTATTTGCCCGCGCGACGCTGACTTTGCCGGTCTCCAGCGGCTGGCGCAGCGAATCGAGCACCGGCCGCTGGAACTCCGGGAGCTCATCGAGAAAGAGGACACCCAGGTGCGCGAGGCTGATTTCGCCGGGCCGGACCTTGAGACCGCCGCCGACGAGCGCCGGCATAGACGCGCTATGGTGCGGTGACCGAAACGGCCGCCGGCGTCGGATCTTGCCGCCTTCGAGCTCGCCCGCGACCGACGCCACCATCGAGACTTCGAGCGCCTCTGAGGGCTGGAGCGGCGGAAGGATTCCCGGAAGGCACGCGGCGAGCAGGGATTTGCCTGCGCCCGGAGGCCCGCTCATCAACAGGTTGTGGCCCCCCGCGGCGGCGATCTCGAGCGCTCGCTTGGCGACCTCCTGGCCCTTCACCTGCGCGAGGTCGGGTCCGGCCTCCGGCGGCTCCGCCTCGGCGGCAGCGGCCGGCGAGAGAAGCGCCGTTCCCTTAAGATGCGCGAGCAGCGCCAGCAGGTCGGGCGCGGGGATCACGTCGAGCTCGCCGGCCCAACTGGCTTCGCTCGCCTGGGCCGACGGGCAGATCAGACCCTTGTCGAGGCCGGACGCGTGGATCGCTGCGAGAAGCACTCCGGGCGATGCCGCGATTCGGCCGTCGAGGCATAGCTCTCCCACGGCGACATAATGTGACAGCGTTTCCGCATCGGTCGCGCCAATCGCCGCGAGCAGGCAGAGCGCGATTGGGAGGTCGTAATGCGATCCCTCCTTCGGCAGATCAGCCGGAGAAAGGTTCACGGTGATCACCTTGGGTGGAAGGGCCAGGCCGATCGAAGCGAGCGCGGCGCGCACGCGCTCGCGGCTCTCCGCGACCGCCTTGTCGGGCAGGCCGACGATGGTGAACTTCGGAACGCCCGAAGTGAGCTGGACCTGGACTTCGACGCCGCGGGCTTCGAGGCCGAGATACGCAACAGTGGCGACGGTCGCGGCCATCAGGCCCCGTCCCCCAAACTCGCAACTTTAGACAGAATCCCCCCTTATTCGGCGAGAACAGGCGTAGCGCGGCAGGTGCAGAAACTGCAAGGCGCTTGCGCGATGGGCTGAAGCCAACCACATGGCGCGGCGATGATCACTCGCGAACAGTGGCGGAAGATCATGGACAGCCCCGTCGTCGAATGGGGGCTGTTCGTCGTCGGCGTGCTGCTGATCCTCGTCGGCTTCGTGATCGCGCCGCTTCCCGGGCCCGGCGGCATTTTCCTCATCGCGCCCGGCATCGCTTTGATCCTCAAGACCAGCATGTGGGCCAAGCGGCACTATGTGAAGATCAAGCGCTGGCAGCCCAAGGCTGGCCACTGGATGGACTGGGCGCTGCGCCGGCCGAGCCACCAGCGGCGCGAGGCCATTCGCAAGGCGGAGCGCGAGGGCGCGGGCGTTCCTGGAGAGGGCTCCGGCAATTGACTTGCCGCCGCCCGTCGACTATCGGCGCGCACGACAGCGGCTGCCTCAAGGGCGGCCCTTTTTCATTTAGATTTTGAGGCATGAGCGATGAAGCGCACCTTCCAGCCGAGCAATCTGGTCCGCAAGCGGCGGCACGGGTTCCGGGCCCGCATGGCAACCGTCGGCGGCCGCAAGGTGCTGAACGCACGCCGCTCGCGCGGCCGCAAGAAGCTCAGCGCCTAGCAACCATCAAGCGCCGCGCCGACTTCCTCGCCGCGAACGGCGGCAGGCGCACGACCACGCCCGGATTCATTCTCCTCGTCCGCGACCGGCAGGACGCCGATCCGGCGATGCGCGTCGGCTTCACGGTCACTCGCAAGATCGGCGGGGCCGTCGTCCGCAACCGCATGAAGCGGCGCTTCCGCGCACTCGCCCGCGAGATCGTTCCGGCGAAGGGCTTTCCCGGCTCCGACCACGTGATGATCGGCCGCGCGAAGGGCATCGAGCGCGATTTCGCGCAAATGCGCTCGGAACTGGCCGGCGCTCTCGAGAGGCTGCGCCAGCAATGATCGGCAGGCTCCTCATCCTCATCGTCCGCGGGTGGCAGCTTGGCCCCTCGCAAATCCTCCCGCCCAGCTGCCGCTACCAGCCGAGCTGCTCGGCCTATGCGATCACCGCAATCCAACGCTATGGGGCCGCCCGCGGGGGCTGGATGGCCCTCAAGCGAATCTGCCGCTGCCACCCCTGGGGCGGCCAAGGCTACGACCCGGTACCCAAGAGGATCGAGAACAAGTGAACGACAGCAGAAACCTGATTCTCGCGGTGATCCTGAGCGCGCTCGTGCTGCTCGGCTGGGGCTGGGCAGCGAACAGATATTTCCCGACGGCCAACCCGCCGAGCACCAAGGTCCAGAACGGCAAGACGCAAGCGCTTCCGCAGCCGCAGCCGACCGCGACCGCGCCAAAATCGCTGCAGAGCCGCGCGCAGGTGCTCGCCTCCACTCCGCGAGTCCGGATCGACACGCCCTCGCTCCAGGGTTCGATCAACCTCAAGGGAGCGCAGATCGACGACCTGACGCTCGTCCGGCACCGGCAGACAATCGCGAAGGACAGTCCGCCCGTCCGGCTCCTCTCGCCGCTCGGAGCGCCGGAATCCTACATCGCCTCGTTCGGCTGGACCGCCCAGGGGGGACAGGCCCCCGCGCTGGACACGATCTGGACCGCTGACGGCACTGTCCTATCGCCGGGCCGGCCGGTCACGCTGAGCACCCAGACCCACGACGGCCTCCGCTACGACATCAAGTTGGCGGTCGACGACGGCTATCTGTTCACCGTCGAGCAGCGTGTCACGAACGCGTCGGGCAAGCCGGTCCTCGTCCGACCGATCGGCCTCGTCAGCCGCTCCGGCAAGTCTTCCGATCTTTCCACCTGGACCAACCATGTCGGCCCCATCGGGGTCTTCAACGGGAAGGCCGATTACGACGTCAACTGGAAGGACCTCGACGAGAAGGGCCCCTCCAATTTCGCCAATGTCGGCGGCTGGCTCGGCTTCACGGACAAATATTGGCTGACCGCGCTCGTCCCCCAGGGCTCGATGAACGGCGAGTTCCGGCGATCCCCAAGCGGCGGCTACCAGGGCGATTATGCGCTCGCCGCCGCCGCCGTCGCTCCCGGCCAGGCCCTGACGACTAAGGCAAGCCTCTTTGCCGGCGCAAAGGAGAAGGATTGGCTCGACCGCTATGAGGCGGCGGGAATTCCGAAGCTCACGAAGGCGATCGACTGGGGCTGGTTCGAATGGTTCATGCGGCCGATCTTCGACCTGCTGATGTTCCTGTTCCACGCCATCGGCAATTTCGGTTTCGCGATCATCGCCATGACCCTGATCGTCCGGGCAATCCTGTTCCCCATCGCCCAGAAGCAGTTCCAGTCGATGGCGGCGATGCGCAAGCTGCAGCCGAAGATGAAGGCCATCCAGGAGCGCTTCAAGGACGACAAGCAGCGCCAGCAACAGGAAATCCTGAAGCTCTACCAGGAGGAGAAGGTGAACCCCGCCGCCGGCTGCCTTCCGATCCTGCTGCAGATCCCGATCTTCTACGCGCTCTACAAGGTGCTGCTCGTCAGCGTCGAAATGCGCCACCAGCCGTTCATCGGGTGGATCAAGGACCTCAGCGCTCCGGACCCGCTGACGCCGATCAACCTGTTCGGGCTTCTGAATTTCGATCCGCCGACCATCCTCCATATTGGAGTGCTGCCGATCCTAGTCGGTTGCACACAGTGGCTATCGATGAAGCTCAATCCGCAACCGATGGACCCGGCCCAGGCGCAGGTGTTCGCGATCATGCCCTGGGTGCTGATCTTCGTGTTCGCGCCCTTCGCGGCCGGGCTGCAGCTCTACTGGATCACCAACAATATTCTGACGATCGCCCAGCAGTGGTTCCTGTATCGCAAGTACGGGCTGCACTTCGCCGACACCCACCCGGTCCACACATGAGCGAGGCGGCGGACGAGGAGCTCGCCGAAGCCGCGCGCAAGCTGTTCGCCGGCCCGATCACCTTCCTGAAGTCCGCTCCTGGACTCCAGTATTTGCCCGATCCCGATGTGCCGGAGATTGCTTTCGCGGGCCGGTCGAATGTCGGGAAGAGCTCGCTGCTCAATGCGCTGACCGGCCGCAGAGGGCTGGCGCGAACGTCCAACACTCCGGGTCGCACGCAGGAGCTCAACTTCTTCGACATGGGTGAGCCGCTGCGGATGAGGCTCGTCGACATGCCTGGCTACGGGTTCGCGGAGGCGCCCAAGGACCTGGTGAAGCGCTGGAAGCATTTGGTGAACGACTATTTGCGCGGTCGTGGCGTGCTGAAGCGCGCCCTGGTGCTGGTCGACTCCCGCCACGGCCTCAAGCCGCCCGACCGCGAGATGATGGAGATGCTGGATACTGCCGCGGTGAATTACCAGCTGGTGCTGACCAAGTCCGACAAGGTGAAGCCCACCGCCCTCGCCGCGACGCTCGAACAAACCGCGGCGGAAGCGCGCAGGCATCCCGCGGCGCACCCCGCCATCTTCACGACGTCGAGCGAAACAGGTAGCGGGATCGCCGAGTTACGAACGGCAATCCTGGAAGCGGCGGAGGGCTGATTGTTCAAGCTGATCATCGGCAACCGGGCTTATTCGAGCTGGTCCTTCCGCGGCTGGCTCGCCTGCAAGCAGTCTGGCGAAGAGTTCGAGGAGCTGGTCGTGCCGATGTTCGACGCGGAGTGGGAAAAGCGCCGCGAAGGGGACGAGTTCGCGCCCTCGCTCGGCAAGGTCCCGATCCTCTGGGATGGAGATTGCGTCGTCTGGGACAGCCTGGCGATCATCGAGTTCCTGGCCGACCGCTACGGCC
>DASVXR010000369.1:0-3681 GCA_036392595.1 Sphingomicrobium sp. | reverse complement strand
ATCCTCTATTTCGAGAGCTACGTGGTGATCGAGCCGGGCCTCACCGCGCTCGAGAAGTACCAGCTCCTGACCGAGGACGAGCTTCTCGCCGCACAGGACGAATATGGCGAGGACGCCTTCTCCGCCGGGATCGGCGCCGAGGCGGTCAAGACCATGCTGATGGACCTCGACCTCGCGGGCGAGAAGGAGCAGCTGCTCCAGGAGCTCGCTGAGACCAAGTCGGAGCTGAAGCCCAAGAAGATCATCAAGCGCCTCAAGGTCGTCGAGAGCTTCCTCGAGTCCGGCAACCGGCCGGAGTGGATGATCATGGAAGTCATTCCGGTCATTCCGCCGGAGCTTCGCCCGCTCGTCCCGCTGGACGGCGGCCGCTTCGCGACCTCGGACCTCAACGACCTCTATCGCCGGGTCATCAACCGCAACAACCGCCTGAAGCGCCTGATGGAGCTGCGCGCTCCGGACATCATCGTCCGCAACGAGAAGCGCATGCTCCAGGAAGCGGTCGACGCTTTGTTCGACAACGGCCGCCGCGGCCGCACGATCACCGGCGCCAACAAGCGTCCGCTGAAGTCGCTATCCGACATGCTCAAGGGCAAGCAGGGCCGGTTCCGCCAGAACCTGCTCGGCAAGCGCGTCGACTATTCCGGCCGCTCAGTCATCGTGACCGGTCCGGAGCTGAAGCTCCACCAGTGCGGCCTGCCCAAGAAGATGGCGCTCGAGCTCTTCAAGCCGTTCATCTACTCGCGCCTGGACGCCAAGGGCCTCTCCATGACCCTCAAGCAGGCGAAGAAGTGGGTCGAGAAGGAGCGCAAGGAAGTCTGGGACATCCTCGACGAGGTGATCCGCGAGCATCCGGTGCTCCTGAACCGCGCCCCGACGCTCCACCGCCTCGGCATCCAGGCGTTCGAGCCGGTGCTGATCGAGGGCAAGGCGATCCAGCTCCACCCGCTGGTCTGCGCCGCGTTCAACGCCGACTTCGACGGCGACCAGATGGCCGTGCACGTTCCACTGAGCCTCGAGGCCCAGCTGGAAGCCCGCGTGCTGATGATGAGCACCAACAACATCCTCTCGCCCGCCAACGGCAAGCCGATCATCGTCCCCTCGCAGGACATGGTGCTCGGGCTCTACTATCTCAGCCTCGAGAAGGAGGATGAGCCGGGCCAGGGCATGATGCTCAGCGACATGGCCGAGGTTCACCAGGCCCTCGCCGCCGGCGCCGTTACCCTGCACACGAAGATCGTCAGCCGAGTTCCGCAGACGGACGAGCAGGGCAACACCTACATGAAGCGGTTCGAGACCACCGCCGGCCGCATGCTGCTGGGCGAGACTCTGCCGAAGAGCCACAAGGTGCCCTTCGAGACGGTCAACCGCGTGCTGACCAAGAAGGAGATCGGCGACGTCATCGACATCGTCTATCGCCACACCGGCCAGAAGGAGACGGTGCTGTTCGCCGACGCGATCATGCAGCTCGGCTTCCGTCACGCCTTTGCGGCCGGCATTTCCTTCGGCAAGGACGACATGGTCATCCCCAAGGCCAAGGAGAAGCTGGTCGACGAGACCCGCACGCTCGTGAAGGACTACGAGCAGCAGTACCAGGACGGCCTCATCACCCAGCAGGAGAAGTACAACAAGGTGATCGACGCCTGGTCACGCTGCGGCGACCAGGTCGCTTCCGCGATGATGAAGGAGATTTCGGCGACTCCGAAGCTGGCCAACGGCCGCCAGGCGGACCTGAACTCCATCTACATGATGGCGCATTCGGGCGCCCGCGGTTCGCAGGCTCAGATCAAGCAGCTTGCGGGCATGCGCGGCCTCATGGCCAAGCCGTCGGGCGAGATCATCGAGACCCCGATCATCTCGAACTTCAAGGAGGGCCTGACCGTCCTTGAGTACTTCAACTCGACCCACGGCGCCCGCAAGGGCCTTGCCGACACGGCGCTCAAGACGGCGAACTCGGGTTACCTGACGCGCCGCCTGGTCGACGTCTCCCAGGACGCGGTCATCATCGAGGAGGATTGCGGCACCGACCGTGCGCTCGAGATGCGCGCGATCGTCCAGGGCGGCGCCACCATCGCGTCGCTCGCCGAGCGGATCCTCGGCCGCACGACAGCGGAGGACATCGCCGATCCGAAGACCGGCGAGGTCTTCATCAGCGAGGGCGAGCTGCTCGACGAGGCGATGGTCGCCAAGATTGAGGAGATCGGAGTCCAAGGTGTGAAGATCCGCTCGCCACTGATCTGCGGGTCGAAGCAGGGCGTCTGCGGCAAGTGCTACGGGCGCGACCTCGCTCGCGGCACTCCGGTGAACATTGGCGAGGCGGTCGGAGTGATCGCCGCCCAGTCGATCGGCGAGCCGGGCACACAGCTGACGATGCGGACCTTCCACATCGGCGGCGCGGCGCAGCTCAACGAGCAGTCGAACCTCGAATCGCCGGTCGACGGCACGATCGAGCTTCGCGACATGCCGACGATCGTCGACCCTCGCGGACGGCACCTGTCGCTGTCGCGTTCGGGCGAGATCGCCATCGTCGACATGGACGGGCGCGAGCTCTCCACGCACCGCGTCCCCTATGGCGCGCACCTGCTGTGCGAGAGCGGCCATATCGTGAGCCGCGGCGACCGGATCGCCGAGTGGGACCCGTCGTTCAGCCCGGTGATCACCGAGAAGGCCGGTACCGTGAAGTACCAGGACCTGATCGAGAACCGGACGATGACCGAGCAGGTCGACGAATCGACGGGCATCACGCAGCGCGTGGTCACCGACGACACGACCAAGTCGAAGAAGGAGTCGCTCCACCCGCGGCTCACCCTGACGGGCGCGAAGGCGAAGGAGGCGGGTGTCTATCGCCTCGCGGCCGGAGCCATCATCGCGGTCGAGGACGGCCAGCAGGTCGAGGCCGGCGAGGTGCTGGCGCGCATGCCGCGGGAAGCCGCGCGTACGCGCGACATCACCGGCGGTCTGCCGCGCGTCGCCGAGCTGTTCGAGGCGCGCAAGCCGAAGGAGAACGCGATCATCGCGAAGGTCTCCGGCAAGGTCACCTTCATGCGCGACTACAAGGCCAAGCGGAAGATCGCGATCGTCCCCGACGACGGGTCGGAGCCGGTCGAGTATCTCGTCCCGAAGTCGAAGATGATCGAGGTCCAGGAAGGCGATTATGTGAAGCGCGGCGACAATCTCGTCGGCGGTTCACCCGATCCGCACGACATCCTGGAGGTCCTCGGGATCGAGGCGTTGGCCGAGTATCTCATGAGCGAGATCCAGGAGGTTTACCGGCTGCAGGGCGTCAAGATCAACGACAAGCACATCGAGGTGATCGTTCGCCAGATGCTGCAGAAGGTCGAGATCACCGACGGCGGCGATACGACGCTGCTCGCCGGCGAGCAGGTCGACCGCGAGGAGATGGACGAGACCAACGCCAAGCTCGCCAAGGGCCAGAAGAAGGCCGAAGGCAAGCCGGTGCTGCTCGGCATCACGAAGGCTTCGCTCCAGACCCGCAGCTTCATCTCGGCGGCGTCGTTCCAGGAGACGACCCGCGTGCTGACCGAGGCTGCGGTGCAGGGCAAGGTCGACACGCTCGAAGGCCTCAAGGAGAACGTCATCGTCGGCCGCCTCATCCCGGCGGGTACCGGCGGCATGCTCTCGCGCCTCAAGCAGGTCGCCGACAAGCGCGACACGATGATCCTC
>DASVXR010000368.1:0-5392 GCA_036392595.1 Sphingomicrobium sp. | reverse complement strand
CGCTCCCTTCAAGACCAGCTGCTACATCGGTTGCGGCGTGACCACAGGCGTGGGCGCGGTGGTGAAGACGGCTAAAGTCGAGCCCGGTGCGAACGTCGTCGTCTTCGGGCTCGGCGGCATCGGCCTCAACGTCATCCAGGGTGCCAGGCTCGTCGGCGCCAACAAGATCATCGGCATCGACATCAATGCCGCGCGCGAGGAGTGGGGAAAGAAGTTCGGCATGACGGACTTCCTAAACACCACGGGGATGAGCCGCGAGGAGATCGTCGCCAAGGTCGTGGAGATGACCGATGGCGGCGCCGACTACACGTTCGACGCCACAGGCAACACCGAAGTGATGCGCACGGCTTTGGAATGCTGCCACCGCGGCTGGGGCACGAGCATCATCATCGGCGTCGCCGAGGCGGGGAAGGAGATCGCGACGCGCCCCTTCCAGCTGGTGACCGGGCGCAATTGGCGTGGCACGGCGTTCGGCGGCGCGAAGGGCCGGACCGATGTGCCCAAGATCGTCGACTGGTACATGGACGGCCGCATCGCGATCGACCCGATGATCACCCACACGCTGACGCTGGACGAGATCAACAAGGGCTTCGACCTGATGCACGCAGGCGAGAGTATAAGGAGCGTAGTCGTTTATTGAGGAGGCGAAGATGGCTATTCAATCGCTGCATCCATCAATCGACAACGGAGTGAAGCCGGGCACCGGCAATTTCTCAGGGGGCACCCTGACCTGTCACTGCTCGGACCGCCCGGTGAAGGTGCAGGTCAAGGGCGACGTCGCGCACAATCACGTCTGCGGCTGCACCAAGTGCTGGAAACCGGAAGGCTCGATCCTCTCGCAGGTCGCCGTCGTTCCGCGCGAGAATGTCGCGGTCACTGAAAACGGCGACAAGTTGCGCGTCGTCGATGAGTCCGCGGTCATTCAGCGCCACGCCTGCAAGGACTGCGGAGTCCACATGGACCTGCGGATCGAGAACAAGGCGCACCCCTTCTACGGCCTCGACTTCATCCACCCCGAGCTGTTCGACCGCGAAGGCTATTCAGCGCCCGGCTTCGCCGCCTACGTCTCGTCCGTGATCGAGTCCGGAGTCGATCCGGCGGAAATGGACGGCATCCGTTCGCGCCTGAAGTCGCTCGGCCTTGAGCCTTACGACTGCCTGTCGCCGCCGCTGATGGACGCGATCGCAACGCATGTAGCGAAGCAGAAGCAGGCGCCGGTGATGCAGGCGGAGATGCCCGTCACCGCTTAGAGGGAGAGTAGATGTTCAGTCACGTGATGGTCGGCTCGAACGACATCGAGCGCTCGCGTCGGTTTTACGACGCCTTGTTCGGCAGCGAGGCCGCGGTGGATGACAAGGGCCGCCTTGCCTATCGCCGCAAAGGGGCGGTGTTCATGGTGTCGAAGCCCATCGACGGCGGGCCGGCCTGTCACGCCAATGGCGGCACGATCGGCTTCAACTTCGACAGTCCCGAGGAGGTCGACGCGTGGCACAAGGCCGGGGTCGACGCCGGCGGAACGTCGATCGAGGACCCGCCCGGCTATCGCGAGGGCGGCTTCGGCAGGCTCTACCTCGCCTACCTTCGCGATCCCGATGGGAACAAGCTCTGCGGGCTTCACCGTCCGCCGCAGTGACGATGGAGATCACGGCCGAAAACAAGTCGCACGGCGGCCGCCAGCTGGTCTGCACCCACGCGTCGGTCGCGACCGCGACGGACATGACCTTCTCGATCTTCCTGCCGCCGCAGGCCGAGGAGGGCGGCAAGCTCCCGGTCGTCTGGTACCTTTCGGGCCTGACCTGCACCCACGCCAACGTGACCGAGAAAGGCGAGTATCGTGCGGCCTGCGCCGAGCTCGGCCTCGTCTTCGTCGCTCCCGACACCAGCCCGCGCGGAGAGGGCGTGCCGACCGCGCCCGACGGAGCGTGGGACTTCGGCCTCGGCGCCGGCTTCTACGTCGATGCGACGCAGGAGCCCTGGTCCGGCCACTATCGCATGTGGACCTATGTGACCGAGGAGCTGCCGGCGCTGGTCGCGTCAAAATTCCCGATCGACGAGGGCCGCCAGGCGATAACCGGCCACTCGATGGGCGGCCACGGCGCCCTCACCGTCGCGCTAAACAATCCCGAGCGCTTTCGCAGCGTGTCCGCCTTTGCGCCGATCGTGGCGCCGGGTCAGGTGCCGTGGGGCCAGAAAGCGCTGACCGGCTATCTAGGCGACGACCGCGCCGCCTGGCGCAGGCATGATGCGGTTGCACTGATCGAGGACGGCGCTCGAGTCCCCGAACTGCTCGTCGATGTCGGGGACGTGGATCCCTTCCTCGAGAAGGAGCTTCGGCCCGAGCTTCTCGAGCGCGCCTGCGCCGATGCTGGAATCGCCCTGACCCTGCGGATGCAGCCCGGCTACGACCACAGCTATTATTTCATCTCCAGCTTCATGGCCGACCAGCTTCGCTGGCATTCGGAGCGTCTGCGCTGAACAGCGGCTGGTACTGGCAGGCCTTGTCGGTCGCGACCGCGCTCGCCTGCGGCCTGCTGATCGGGATCGAGCGCGGCTGGAAGCTTCGCTCGCAGAAGCCCGGCACGCGTGTCGCGGGCGTTCGCACCTTCTCGATGCTCGGCCTCGGCAGCGGCATCGCCGGCCTGCTTGGAGCAACAGGCCACCCGATCGTCGCTGCGGCCATTGCGACGGGCGTCGTCGCGATCATGGTGGTCGCTTATTCGCGCGCCCTCGAGCTACGGCACGATTCGACCAGCGCGGTCGCGGCGATCGTCACCATCGCCATTGCGTTTCTCGCTGGTTCCGGTGAGCCGGGGCTCGCCATCGCGAGCGCGGCCATCGCCGTCGCCTTCCTGGCGCTCAGGGCCGAGCTCCATGGCTTCGTCGAACGTCTCGACGAAGACGATGTGAAGGCGGGCGCGCGGTACGCGGTAATTGCCTGCGCAGTACTGCCTTTCCTTCCCAACGGCCATTACGGCCCGCTCGGCGCCTGGAACCCCCAGAGGCTGTGGCTGGTGGTCGTGCTCGTCACCGGCTTCTCGTTCCTCGGTTATGTCGCCAATCGGATCTTCGGCGAGCGGCACGGGACGATCGCGACCGCGCTGATCGGCGGCGCCTACAGCTCAACGGCCGTGACTCAGTCGCTCGCACAGCGCCTCGGAAGCGAAGAGCGGGGAGGCGCCGAGCCCGCGGGCATCGCACTCGCGACCGCGGTCATGTACCTGCGCGTCCTGCTGCTCATCGGTGTGCTCGCGACTCGCGTGCTCCTGCCGTTCGCCATCATCATCCTGCCCGCGCTGATCGTCGCCTGGGGCGCTGGTTTATGGCTCTACCGCAAGGCGCCCAGCAGCGACGCGCCGACGCCGCCGGGCAACCCGATCAAGCTGCTGCCCGCGCTTGGGTTCCTGGCCTTCGTCGCCCTGGCCGCGGTGGCCGCCAAGTGGGCCGCGGGCCGCTTTGGCGAGCAGGGAATTGCAGCGCTCCTCCTCGCGGTCGGATCGACCGACGTAGATACGGCGATCATCACCCTCGGAGGACTGCCGCCCGAGGCAATCACGCCCTTGCTCGCGGCGATGGCGATCGCGGGGACGATCATCGCAAACATGGCGGTGAAGATAGGCATCGCTCTCGTCTATGCCGGCCGCAAGGGCCTCTCGGCCGCAATCGCGATGAGCGCGAGCGTAGTTGCGCTTGCAGTGATGATCGGCCTAGCGGCGCTTCGTCTCTGAAGATCAGTGCTGCGTCTGGAGGTTCATCATCTCCGGGCTCATGCCCACGTTCGCGTTCATGTGGGCCATGATCCATATGGTTCCGACCATCACCAGGAAGACGATCAGGACTCCGAAGGCCAGCGCCAGCACGTTGTTGGTATTGTCCGGCCCGCTCGTGATGTGGAGGAAGAAGACGAGGTGGACGCCCATCTGAGCGATGGCGAGCACCACCAGTCCGACGGCCACGCCCGGGCCCCACAGTGCCGAGGTCGAGGCCACCCAGAAGGAAATCCCGGTGAGCAGCAGCGCCAGTCCGAGGCCGATGATGTAGGCGGCGGACTCGCTCATGATGTTGCTGTGCGGTTGCCCCGGAGCGACGTCGAGCAGGTCGTTTTCGTCTGGGCTCATGGCAAGGTCCCGATCAGATAGACGATGGTGAAGATGGCCACCCAGATGATGTCCAGGGCGTGCCAGAAGATGCTGAGACAGAAGAGCCGGCGGATGATGTGCGGCTGGAACCCCTTGGCCCAGATCTGGGCCATCATCGTTCCGATCCACAGCATTCCGCACGTGACGTGCGCGCCGTGGCACCCGACCAGGGTGAAGAAGCCCGACAGGAAGGCGCTGCGCTGCGGCCCGGCTCCTTCGGCAATCATCTTGGCGAACTCGAACAGCTCGATCGACAGGAAGACGAGGCCGAGCGCACCGGTGAGCAGCAGCCAGCCCTGCGTCCAGACCATGTTCGCGCGCTTGGCGGCGATCATGGCCAGGCCGCAGACGAAGCTCGACAGCAGCAGCGCGATCGTCTCGACGGCGACGAGGTTGCGGCTGAACAGCTCGTTGCTCGTCGGCCCGCCGTCGGTCGCGTGCGCAAGCGTCGCGTAGGTCGCGAACAGCGCCGAAAAGAGCACTATGTCGGACAGCACGAACAGCCAGAACCCGTAAGGGACGACGATGCTCTTGGACTCCGGCCCGCGATGGCCGAGGCCGGTGTCCTCGGATCCGCCGTGCGTCAGCCCGATGGTTGCTGCTTCGACCGTCATGTCTGCTGCTCGATCAGGGTCTTGAGGAGCTCGGCGCGAACCCGTCGGCGCTCGCGGGCATTTTCCCTGACCACCTCGACGGGGATGATGTGCTCATGCTCGTCGCGCCAGGCATACCAGACGAAGATGGCGAAGGCGCCGATGAGGCCGAGGATCGCCAGCCACCAAATGTACCAGATGATCGCGAAGCCGCAGACCGACGCGAAGAAGGCGACGATGACACCGGTCGGCGTGTTCACCGGCATCTCGATCGGCTGGTAGTTGGGCTCGTCGATCAGCTTCTCTTCCTTGATCGCGGTCTGCTTGCGGACCCAATAGGCCTCCTCGCCGTGAACGTCGGGGAGCACGGCGAAATTGTAGTGCGGCGGCGGCGATAGCGTCAGCCATTCGAGCGTGCGGCTGTCCCACGGGTCGCCGGTGACGTCGCGGCGCTGGTCGCGGGTCTTGATCGAATAAAGGAGCTGAACGACGGTCAGCACGATCCCCAGGCCGATGATCACCGCGCCGAGCAGCGCCAGGTTCAGCCACGGCGTCCAGCTCGGATCGGAAATATGCTGCAGCCGCCGAGTCCCGCCCCAGAAGCCGAGCACGTAAAGGGGCATGAAGGCGAGGTTGAAGCCGATGAACCAGCACCAGAAGACG
>DASVXR010000367.1:0-3007 GCA_036392595.1 Sphingomicrobium sp. | reverse complement strand
CGCTGAGCAGTGGTGCCAAGTCGCGCTACTACCCGATCGAGCTCAGCGGCGTGCTGCGCGAGATCCGCGAAGTTCCGGGGCGCTATGCGGTCGTGGGGATTCCCTGCTTCATCAAGGCCATTCACCTGCTTCGCGGCATCGATCCCGTGATCCGGGAGCGCGTCAGCCATACGCTCGGCCTGTTCTGCGGGCACATGAAGAGCGCGGCGATGATCGAGAGCTTTGCCTGGCAGCTGGGAACCGAGCTCTCGCGAGTCCGGGCGCTCGACTACCGGATCAAGGACGAGACCCGGCCCGCCAATTGGTACCGCGCGCAGCTTGAGCTAGAGGATGGCGCAAGCGCGGCGCGGGACTGGTGGCATCTGGCGGACGGGGACTGGGGCGCCGGTTTTTTCCAGAACCCGGCGTGCGATTGGTGCGACGATGTCGTGGCCGAAACCGCCGACATCTCCTTCGGCGACGCCTGGGTGGAACCCTATTCGTCCGATGGACGCGGCACCAACGTGGTCGTGGTTCGCACAGGTGAGCTGAAGCGCATGCTCGAAGCAGCAATAGCCGACGGCCGCCTGCAGCTGGATCCGGTGGACGCCGACTTCATCGCCCGCACGCAGGCCGCCGGCCTGCGCCATCGCCGCGACGGGCTTGCCTATCGGCTCACCTGGCGCCACGGGCTCGTGCCGAGAAAGCGCGTCGCGCCCTCCGCCGCGCTGCCGCTGCGCCGAAAGCTCGTCTACCGCATGCGCCATGCCATCGGCCGCTGGAGCCATCGCGTTTTCCGCGTTGCCAAAGCGCTGCGCTGGCCCGCACTCTACCTTGTCTGGGCGCGGAGTGTCCTCACGATGTACCAGTCGCTGACCTGGTCGCGCGGCCGGCTCGGCAAGCTGCTCGACGCGCTCATGCCGCGGCCGGAACATTGACTTGGCAAGCGACAAGGCAGATTGCGTCCGCGGGAGGGCGCCATGCCACTCGGATTCTTCATCGCTGCAATCGCTGCGGTAAGCCCGGAGGCGACTCCCCCCACGAGACCCCAAAAGCCGCAACTGATCTGCCGCCAGGGCGAGCAGATCGTCGGCACGCACATGCGCACCGGCCGCCGCTGCAAGACGGCCGCGGAATGGCAGCAGGAAGATTCAAAGCTGGAAGGGCCTGTGCCGACGCTCCGGCTGACCGGCGAACAGAATGACGGCCACCCGCTGCCTCAGCACCCGCAGTAGCAAGAGGCCGGCAAGCTACTCATATCAAAGGGAAAATGGTGGGCGTGGCAAGGATTGAACTTGCGACCCCTGCGATGTCAACACAGTGCTCTACCACTGAGCTACACGCCCACCGAGGAACGCGGCATTTAGGGAGCAGTCGCGGAAGGCGCAACCGTGAATTGGGCGCCTACAGGCGCCCGTGCTGATCCTCGGTCTGGAAGATGCGGTCGACCTCCATCACGAGGTCCTTGAGGTGAAACGGCTTCGACAGCAGCTTCGCTTCCGGCGCCGTCCGCCCGCCCTGAAGAGCGACCGCGGCAAAGCCGGTGATGAACATCACCCGGATCGAGGGGTCGATCGCGCTCGCTTTCTGCGCGAGCTCGATCCCGTCCATCTCCGGCATGACGATGTCTGTCAGCAGGAGATCGAAGCGCTCTCTCTCGAGCAGCGGCATGGCCTCGGTGCCGCAGCCGACTGCGTCCACCTCATAGCCAACGCGTTGCAGAGCGCGCTGCAGGTACTCCCGCATGGACGTGTCGTCTTCGGCAAGGAGGATTCTCGGCATGCCCTTTTTATGCGCTGATCGGATTAGATTTGCCAGAAGCGAATAACGACTTCGTGCGTTGCAGCGCCTCAACCATCGTCTTAATTTGGCACGGATATTAACCGTGATGGCGCTTTCTCCTCCCCTCATCCACCCGCCGCGCGGCGACTTGCCGGTGCTTTTGTCGGTCCCGCATTCGGGCCGCGACTACCCCGATTGGCTGGTCGACATGGCCGCGGGAGGACGGCCGGCGCTCACCGCGCTCGAGGACCCGCTGGTCGACCGGCTAGCGTGGCGCGCCCTCCAGCGCGGTGTCGGAGCGGTCGTCGCCCGCGCCCCACGCGCCGCGGTCGACTGCAACCGGGGCGAGGACGAGGTCGACCCATCCGTGATCGACGGCGCGAGGCGCGGCCGAGTTACCGCGCGCGCTCGCGGCGGCCTGGGAATCGTCCCCGCGAGAACGCAGAGCCATGGCTATCTGTGGCGGCGCGCGATCAGTCCACGGCAGCTGCACGAGCGCCTCGACCAGGCGCATCGCCCCTATCATCGCGCAATCGAGGAGCAGCTGGAGCTGATCTTCAAGCGTTTCGCCTGCGCGCTGCTCCTGGACTGCCATTCGATGCCACCGCCGCCGCAGGGCATTCCGCCGATCGTGTTCGGCGACTGCCGCGGGCGCTCGGCCGACGGATGGATCAGCGCAGAGGCGGTCGCAATCGCAACCAGGAACGGCTTCGCGGCCGGCCTCAACGATCCCTTCGCCGGCGGCCATGTGGTCGAGCGGCACTCGGCGCCCGAGCGCGGGATTCACGCGCTGCAGCTGGAGATCGACCGGCGCTGCTACCTCGACGAAGCCTTGAAGGCGCCCGGCGCGGGATTCGACCAGGTCGCCATGCTGATCGACGCTCTCGCCGTGGGCCTCGGCGAGGCCCTCCTCGGGCAGCAGTTCGCGACCGCCGCCGAATAGCTGGAACGATCAGACCGTGGCTGGAGCCGGCTGCGGGACCGGGGTCGGAGCCTTGCCCTGCTCGACCTGGCGGCCGAACACCTCGCGCATCTGCGAAAGCGAGAAGAGGTGCGCGTAGATGAGCGGCAGCATGCCGTTCTGGCTCATCTTCCTGAGCTCGTCGCCGCGAAGGTCGCGCAGCTTCTCCTCGTCCACCATGCGGAAGCCGCGATAGATGAACGGCTGCTCGACGCCCTCGGGCTGGATGGCGACCTCGCCGTCCATCAGCAGCCCGGACTTGGTGAGCTCTTCCATGAAGGCGCC
>DASVXR010000366.1:0-6045 GCA_036392595.1 Sphingomicrobium sp. | reverse complement strand
GGATCCAGCCTTTGACGTCGTGCTTGGCCGCCTGCTCGCGAGTCCAGGCGCGGAAGAATACGCCCTGCACCCGGCCGGTGACTCGGACGTTCCGCGCGACCCTCCCCATCAGACGGTGGCGATGTCGGGCGCGTCCTCGGCTTTCATGCCCACGACATTGTAGCCGGCGTCGACATGGTGGACCTCGCCGGTCACCCCGGCCGAAAGGTCGCTGAGCAGGTAGAGCCCCGCGCCGCCGACGTCTTCGATCGTGACGTTGCGCCGCAGCGGCGAATTATATTCGTTCCACTTCATGATGTAGCGGAAGTCGCCGATTCCGCTCGCCGCGAGCGTCTTGATCGGGCCGGCCGAGATGGCGTTCACGCGGATTCCCTCGGGCCCGAGGTCGGCCGCGAGATACTTCACCGAAGTCTCCAAAGCCGACTTCGCCACGCCCATGACGTTGTAGTGCGGGATCACCTTCTCGGCGCCGTAATAGGTCAGCGTCAGCATGGACCCACCGGGCTTCATCATCGCCCGGGCGCGCTGGGCGACCGCGACGAAGCTGTACACCGAGATGTTCATCGTCATCAGGAAATTGTCCATCGACGTCTCGACGAACTTTCCCCTGAGCTCGTTCTTGTCCGAATAGCCGATGGCGTGGACGACGAAGTCGATCGTCTCCCACTTCTTCTTGAGCTCGGCGAAGGCGTGATCGAGCGCGTCCATGCTGCTGACGTCGCAGTCGATCAGAGTGTCGGACCCGAGCTCCATCGCCAGCGGCCGCACCCGCTTCTCCAGCGCTTCGCCCTGGTAGGAGAAAGCGAGCTCCGCGCCCTGCTCGCCGAGAGCGCGCGCGATGCCCCACGCCAGCGAGCGGTCGTTGGCGAGACCCATGATCAGTCCGCGCTTGCCCTTCATCAATTCCTTCAAAGCTGCGGTCCCCCTGTCTCCAGCTCTGCAACAACGTCCTCGCCGGGCTGCGGCTCCTCGACTTCAAGCTCGTCGGAGTACGGCCCGGTATAGACCTCGCCCTTTAGCGCGGTGGCGCCGCTTTCTGCCAGCGCCGCGTTCAATTCGGCTCCCATGACGACGCCGACGCCGATCATGAAGAAGAAGATGAGCGCGATCATCACTCCGGCGAGGCTTCCGTAGGTGCGGCTGTAGCCGCCGAGGAGGCCAAGCGCCTGCGGAAGGACTTCGACCGTGCCCAGCCACCACAAGGTGATCAGCAGCGCGCCGGGCCACTTGCGGCAGCTCCGTTTCCGGTACCGGGCGGGCGTGAGCGCGAAGAACAGCGCATAGAAGGTGCAGTAGAGGATCGCGCCCGGAACGAGCCGATAGATTCCGAGCGTCGTTCCGAGCCCTTCCGCGAAGGGAAACCAGGTGACAAGCAAATGGTGCGCGACGGAGAGCGCCGCGCTCGCAGCGAAGGCGACCATCAGCAGCAGCACGGCGCCGAGGATCAGCAGGATCGAGCCGATGCGATATTCCCAGAAAGGCGCGCAGAATTTCACGCCATAGGAACGGCGGAGGATGTCGCGGATCGTCTCGATGAAGCTCGCCGCGGTCCACAGGCCGATGATCGCTCCGGCCCACAGCAGGTTGCCGGTGCGCACGGTCAGCACTTCCTGGATCGGCTCGCGGAGCGCCGAGGCGACGTCGGGCGGCAGCCGCCGCAGGATATTGGTGACGGTCAGCATCGCGTCCTGGCTCTGGCCGAACAGGTGAGCGACGGCCGCTGCGACGATGAAGAAGGGAAAGAGCGCGACGATCGACAAATAAGCGAGATTGCCGGCGTGGATGAACCCGTCGTTGTAGACGCCGATGGCGATGCGCTTGACCACCTCCCATGGAGTGACGCGCGGCTTCAGCTTTTCCTCGACCTCCGTGCCGAAGGCGGCGCGCATGCTCGCGAGTCGCTTGCGTCTTGCCTCCGGCGACTGGGGGGAAATCTCTCTCATTCAGCCGTAGCTATACGCCAAGGCCGGCGCGCGGGTTTCCGCCGCCGTCCCAGCTTTCGGCGAACTTCTGCAGCTCGGGGTCGGAGGCCGGAAGGTCGATTTCGACCGCGACCAGCTGGTCGCCGCGCTTGCCGTCCTTGCCGGTGAAGCCGCGGCCCTTGAGCCGCAGCACCTTGCCGGAAGTCGTGCCCTTGGGGATGCTGACCATCACGGGTCCCTCGGGCGTCGGCACCTTCACCTTCGCTCCGAGCACCGCTTCCTTGAGGGTGACCGGGAGCTCGAGCCGGATGTTGCTGCCCTCCCGCCGGTAGAAACGATGCGGAGCGATCTCGATCGTGACGATCGCGTCGCCGCGGCCGCCCGGCCCCTCCTGCCCCTTGCCGGCGAGCCGGATCTTGGTCCCGTCGTCCAGCCCGTTGGGAAGCTTGAGGTCGATCGTCTTTCCGTCGGCAAGCGTGATCCGCTGCGCCTTCAGGGTCACGGCGTCCTCGAACGGGATCTTGAGCCGATAGGCCACGTCCGCGCCCTTCTGCGGCGCACGGGCTCGCTGGCGAAAGCCGCCGAACCCGCCACCGCCCGGACGCGAGCGGCCGCCGAAGAGGCCTTCGAACAGGTCGCTCAAGTCCGCCGCGTCCGCCCCGCCGAAATTGAAATTCTCGAAGCCCGCCGCGCCCGGCTGCGGGCCGGCTCCCGACGAATAGCCGCCGAAGCCCGATCCGAACGGCATCTTCGGATTGCCGTCCTCGTCGATTTCGCCGCGGTCGTATCGCGCTCGCTTGTCCTTGTCCGACAGCAAGTCATAGGCGGCCGTGATCTCGCCGAAGCGCTTGGCCGCATTGGGATTGTCCTTGTTGCGGTCCGGGTGAAGCTGCTTGGCGAGGCTTCGATAGGCTTTCTTGATTTCCTCGTCGCTCGCGCCGCGCTTCACTCCGAGGCGTTGGTAGAGGTCGAGTGCCATTCACGCTCCATTGCCGCAACAAGGCTGGACTGACCAGATGGGTTGCCGCGCGGGCTCGTCCAAGCCTAAGCGCCGTTCAGGATGGAAGCCGACCCTTTCCAGCTGTTCGACCAATGGTTCGCGCAAGCGCGCGAGGAAGAGCCCAGCGAGCCCGAGGCGATGGCCCTCGCGACGAGCGGAGTGGACGGGCAGCCTTCCGTGCGCATGGTGCTCCTCAAGGCCCACGACCTCGCCGGCTTCGTCTTCTACACGCATGAGCAGAGCGCCAAGGGCCAAGACCTCGCGCAGAACCCGCGGGCGGCGCTGCTCTTTCACTGGAAGTCGCTCTCCCGCCAAGTCCGGATCGAGGGCGCGACCGAGCGCGTGTCCGATGCCGAAGCGGACGCTTATTTCGCAACCCGTTCCCGCGACGCGCAGCTCGGCGCCTGGGCATCGGATCAGTCGCGCCCGCTCGACAGCCGCGAGACCTTCGAGCGCAGGGTCGAAGAGGCCAAGCGCCGCTTTGAAGGACAGGAAGTGCCGCGGCCGAAGGGCTGGGTCGGCTACCGCCTCATCCCCCAGCGCATGGAGTTCTGGACCGCGCGGGAGCATCGCCTCCACGAGCGCCGCCTGTTCACGCGCGCCGGCGACGGCTGGAGCGAAGGGCTGCTGTACCCGTGACCGAAACCCCAATCACCGCCGCGGAGCGCTCGAGGCTGACGGCGCGAGCGGCCATCGCCAGCACTGCGATGGCTCTGACCCTCATCGCGATGAAGAGCTGGGCGGCGATCCACACGGCCTCCATGGCGATGCTCGGATCGCTCGCAGACAGCGGGCTCGACCTCGTCGCGAGCCTGATCGTGCTTCTGGCGGTGCGGATCGCCGCCCAGCCGGCCGATCACGAGCACCGTTTCGGTCACGGCAAGGCCGAGGCCCTTGCCGCGCTGGTGCAAGTCATATTGATCACCCTGTCGGCGATCTTCATCGCCTTCCGCTCGGTCCAGCGGCTGCTGAGCGGCGCCCAGACCGCCGACGCCGAGCTGGGCATTGGCGTTTCGCTCATCGCGATGGTCCTGACGGTCGGGCTGATCACCTACCAGCGCCACGTCGTCCGACGCACGGGATCGCTGGCGATCGGCACGGACCGGCTGCATTACTCATCCGACCTGATGCTCAACGGCTCGGTGATCGTAGCGCTGGTGCTCGACCAGTTCGCCGGGCTCACCGGCGCCGACTCCGTCTTCGGCATCCTCATTGCCCTGTGGCTGCTCTGGGGCGCCTGGAGCGCGTCCAGCCATGCGCTGGACCAGCTGATGGACAAGGAATGGCCCGACGAGCTTCGCGAGCGCTTCCTCGCCGCCGCGGCGGAATACCCGGAACTCGCAGGGCTTCACGACTTCCGCACCCGGACCAGCGGCACGCATCATTTCGCCCAGTTCCACGTGTGGGTCCCGCGCGACTGGACGGTGCAGGAGGCGCACGACCGCCTCGACCGCGTCGAGGAGCAGCTGCAGCAGCGCTTCCCCAACACCGAGATCCTGATCCACGTCGATCCGGAAGGCCAGGTCGACCGGGAGACCATGCTTCCGTCCGAGATAACGGAGAAGGCCCATTGACGAGCCTGCCCTTCTTCCAGGTCGATGCCTTTGCCGACCGGCCGCTGACCGGCAACCCCGCCGCGGTGATGCCGCTGGAACGCTGGCTCGACGACGCGCTCATGCAGTCGATCGCTGCGGAGAATAACCTCAGCGAGACCGCCTTCACCGTGCGGAGCGAGCGCGAGGATGCCGATTACGACCTGCGCTGGTTCACGCCCGCTGCCGAGGTGGAGCTGTGCGGCCACGCGACTCTCGCCTCCGGCCACGTGCTGATTCACGGCGAGCCGGTGCGCTTCGCGACCAAGTCGGGCGTCCTCATCGTCAGCCGCCGCGGCGACATCCTCGAGCTCGACATGCGCGCCGCGAACCTGACGCAGGTCGAGGAGCCGCAGCTTTGCGAAGCCCTTGGTCTCCCCAATTCTCCAGTCTGGCTCGCCGATGGCTACAATGACGCGGCGATTGTCGAGGTCGCGGACGAAGAGGCGGTGCTCGGCGTCAAACCCGACTTTCGGGCCCTGGGCAAAATCCACCGGATGCCGGTGGTAACGGCGCGCGGGCAGACGCACGACGTCGCGAGCCGGGTCTTCGTGCCCTATCTCGGCATCGACGAGGACCCGGTAACGGGGTCCGCACATGCCGCGCTCGCGCCTTATTGGGCCGAGCGGCTTGGGCGCAGCGAGTTCACCGCGCTGCAGGCGAGCGCCCGCACCGGAGTGCTCCACTGCCGCGTCGAAGGCGACCGCGCGATCATCGGCGGCCGCTGCCAGACCGTCATCGTCGGACAGTTTCAGCTATGATGATCGCCGCCGCGCTCCTGCTGTCGACCGCGGGCGCTCCGCTCACCGACGATGCCGACGCGGCGAACCTCGCTTACACGCAATGCCTCTTCGCAACCTCGCGTGCTTCGAACGAGGCGCGGCTGCCGGTATCCGCATTCGCGCAGAAGCTGGCGACCCTCTGCCTCCCCGAACAGCACGCGCTCGAACGAACGAGCGCAAGAATTTTCGAGCGGCGCGGCGAGCCGCATCCGGCGCTCAAGGCACACGCCCTTGCCGAAGCCGCTCGAGAGCAGGTGATCGATAGCTACCGCAGGACACTCGAGCTCGAGCCGCAGCTCAAGCGCATTGCGGAACTGTGCCGCGCGCATCCGGAGCAATGCCGGCAATGAAGGCTATCTTCGCGTTCGGTCTTCTCGCCCTGACGCAGGCAGCAGTCGCCAGTCCGGCGAGCGAACGGGCCGCGATCTTGTCGGTGATCGACCGGATGGAAGCGGCATGGAACCGCGGCGACTTCCGCGGCTACATGGCCGGCTTCAAGAAGCCCGACGTTGTCTTCATCTCCGGCGGCAAGTTCCAGGAAGGCTGGCAGGGCACGCTCGACCATTACATCCGCGATTACGGCGGCTCGGCCGAGCGCCGGGGCAGGCTCCACTTCTACAAGATGCGGGTCGACATCCTCGCGCCGGACGCGGCGATGCTGGTCGGCTAGTACCGCCTGATACGCGGACCGCGTGTCACCGAAGGCGTGAACACGCGACTGTTCCGCAAGGTCAAGGGCAAGTGGCTCA
>DASVXR010000365.1:0-2338 GCA_036392595.1 Sphingomicrobium sp. | reverse complement strand
CTGAGCGAAGCCGCCGAGGCGCTGCGCCTGACGGCCGCCGCGCCGCCGCGTCCGACGCCATCGGGCGGGGATTACGAATAAGCCACTAGTCTGAACTTTGGGCCGGCGTTAGAGCTGGCCCATGGTTCCCTTTTCGTTCGCAGGCGAAACACTCTACGCGACGGCTGGAGGCGCGCTCTTCTGGCCGGCGCAGCAGGCGCTGCTCGTCGCCGACCTGCACCTGGAGAAGGCGAGCTGGTTCGCGAGGCTCGGCCAGTTCCTGCCGCCTTATGATTCGCACGCGACGCTGACCGCGCTCGCTAACGAAGTCGAGCGGACAGACGTGAGGCGGCTCTACTGCCTCGGGGACAGCTTCCATGACAGCTTCGGCTGCGAACGGCTTCCGGGGAGCGCCCGGGCGCTGCTGACCGAGCTCACATCCAGGCTCGACTGGACCTGGATCGTCGGCAACCACGACCCGGGTTTCGCCGATCATTGCGGCGGCAGGCTGGCGGAGGAAGTCGAGATCGGCGGGATCATTCTCCGCCATGAGGCCGTCCGCGACGATGTCCGCCCGGAAATGTCCGGCCATTATCATCCCAAGTTCCGGATGCATCTTCGCGGGCGGCTGGTATCGCGCCGCTGCTTCGTCGTGTCTGCGACCAAGGTGATCCTGCCTGCCTTCGGAGCGCTCACCGGCGGCCTAGATGCACATCATCCAGAGATCATCGGCAGCGTCGGACCCAACGCCGCCGCGCTGGTTCCCGTCTCCGACCGGCTGCTGCGCTTCCCGCTGGCGGCCTAGGCCGGAGTCACCTCGATCGCCATCGCGCCGGTCGGCGAAAGGAGCAGCCGCGCCACGGCCGGCCGGGTTTTCCCGAAGGTCGCCGCCTGAAGCTCGTTGCGCGCGGCGTGCCGGTCAAACTTGAAGCCCTGGCTGTCCGCCGCGCTCTTCAACCGGTCGAGATGTTCGTCGAGGTTGGCGATCCCCTCCTCGGGGTCGAAGCGCATCGTCTCTTCGAGGTCGGCCATCGCTTGTTCAATGCCCTGCCGATTGCGCGACCGCAATGCTGTTCCTAAACCTCGTCCATGACCCTCAAACATCTCCTGCTGCTCGCAGCCTCGATCACGCTTATGCCGACCGCCGCCCCAGCCCAGCCGATTGACCCCAAAGTCCAGGCCCGCATCGACCGGATCCTCAAAGCCACTCCGCTCATCGATGGGCACAATGACATCGCCGAGCAGCTCGCGGAGAATTACCACCGGAACATCAGCGGACTCGCCAGCGGCACCGACCAGCGGCAGCCTAACCCGCTCATGACGGACATGGCTCGGCTTCACCGCGGACGCGTCGGCGGCCAGTTCTGGTCCGTCTACATCAATGGCGAGATCAAGGGTGATGCGGCGATCCGCGAGACGCTCGAGCAGATCGACATCGTCCGGCGGATGATCGAGGCTTATCCGAACGACCTCGAGCTGGCGCGCACCGCGGACGACGTCGTCCGCATTCACAAGGCCGGGAAGGTCGCCTCCATGATCGGTGTTGAGGGCGGCCGCCAGATCGGAGGCTCGCTCGCCGCGCTCAGGCAATATTACAATCTCGGCGCTCGCTACATGACGCTGACGCACAATCAGACGACAGAGTGGGCGGACAGCGCGACCGACGATCCGAAGTACGGCGGACTCAGCCCATTCGGAGTGCAGGTCGTCCACGAGATGAACCGGATCGGGATGCTGGTCGATTTGAGCCACGTCTCGCCCGACACGATGAAGGACGCGATCGCCGCCTCGCGGGCACCCGTCATCTTCTCGCACTCCTCGGCACGAGCGCTCGTCGATCATCCGCGCAATGTCCCGGACGACGTGCTCGCGCTCCTCCCGGCCAACGGCGGCGTCGTGATGGTCAATTTCGTGCCGGACTTCATCTCCAAGGACGTGTGGAAATGGAGCGCCGAGAAGAGCGCGGAGGAAGCTCGGCTCAAGTCCTTCCACCGCAACAGCAAAGCGGAAGTGGAGGCGGGCCTCAAGGCCTGGGAAACGGCTCACCCGAGGCCCGCCGTCACTGTCGCGACTGTCGCCGACAATATCGAGCATGTCGTGAAGGTCGCAGGCCACGACCATGTCGGGATCGGCGGCGATCTCGACGGAATTCCCTACACGCCGCAGGGCCTCACCGGAGTGCAGGATTATCCGAACCTGTTTGCTGAGCTCATTCGTCGCGGCTGGTCGGACCAGAATCTGGCCAAACTCGCCGGCGGCAATATCCTGCGCGTGCTGCGCCGGGCCGAAGCAGTCGCCGCGTCGATGAAGAAAGAGCCGGCCGCTCTGTCCGACGTCGACACCGCGCCCGCGCAATGAG
>DASVXR010000364.1:0-3790 GCA_036392595.1 Sphingomicrobium sp. | reverse complement strand
CCTGCCAGTCGCGCGCGTTCTGCGCTCCTTCCGGGTTCATCGGGTGGTTCGTGCCGGCGTTGGAGATGAACAGGTCCAGCGGCTCACCGACCGCGAAAGAGCCAACCGCATCTGCGTCGGCGAGGTCGAGGGTTTCGACCTGAACGCGGAGCGAGTCCAACTCCTCGCTCGAACGCCGGGCCGTCGCGATAACGTCCCACCCGTCTTCCGAATATTGTCGCGCGAATTCGAGGCCGATGCCCCGGTTCGCTCCGGTGATGAGGACTGTCGGCATGGGGCGCTGAACGCGCCTACGCCAAAAAGGGTCAGGCGGCCGCCACGCTCAACTCTCCAGCGACGCTGGGGCTCAGGAGCTCCTTCGAGCTTGCCGAGCCATCGAGCCACGCGCGCCAGTGCGGCGGAGTCAGGAGCGCGATCTGCCGGTTGTGATAAGCCGCGATGTCGGGCCCGGGCGGGACGGTCAGCAGGGTGAAGACCTGCCCCACGTTCGGATCGTCCTTGACCAGCCCGGCGATGGCGAAATCGGCGGCGGAGCGGAATTGCCAGCAGTCCTTCTTCTTCTGCTTCGGATCGGAAGGCGTCGTGAACTCGAAGAAGGAATCCGCGATAACCAGGCAGCGGTCCCGCGAGAACTCCCGCCCGTCGGAGCGCATGTTGAAGACGGGCTTGCCGGTCGGGCCCGGCCAGGACCAGCGCCGCTCGACCAGCTCGGCATGATCCCCGTTCCAGAGCACGATCGGCGCCTGCTCGGTGATTCGAACGTTGCGCGGCTGGAAGTTCGGAATGCCCTCGGGGAAGGTGAGGGGGATCTGAAGCTCGGCGAACAAGCGGCGCACCGCGTCGACGCTCTTCTCCAGCTGGTAGAGGTTGCACATTTCTCAGTCGAAGAGGCTGGAGACGGAGCTTTCGTCGGCGATGCGCCGGATCGCCTCGCCGAGCAGCGGTGCGATTGTGAGGCGGCGGATCTTCGAGTCCTTGGGGTCCGGCTCCCCTGTCGAGATCGTGTCGGTGACCACCAGCTCGCTAAGCTCCGACTTGGCAACACGCGCCGCGGCACCGCCCGATAGCACTCCGTGGGTGCAGTAAGCGAAGACATCGGTCGCCCCCTGCTGCTTGAGCGCCGCGGCGGCGTTGCACAGGGTGCCGGCGGAATCGACGATGTCGTCGACCAGGATGCAGGTACGCGCCGAAACGTCGCCGATGATGTTCATCACCTCGGATTCGCCGGCGCGCTCGCGCCGCTTGTCGACGATGGCGAGCGGAGCGTTGTTCAGCCGTTTCGCGAGACCCCGCGCCCGCACCACGCCGCCGACGTCGGGCGAGACGACGATCAGCTCGCGATTGCCGAAGCGGGCCCGTATGTCCGTCGCGATGACCGGCGAGGCGAAAAGGTTGTCGGTCGGGATGTCGAAGAAGCCCTGGATCTGCCCTGCATGGAGGTCGATCGACAGGACGCGGTTCGCTCCGGCCGTCGTGATCAGGTTGGCAACCAGCTTGGCCGAGATTGGGGTTCGCGGTCCGGGCTTCCGGTCCTGCCGAGCATAGCCGAAATAGGGGATGACCGCAGTGATGCGCTTGGCCGACGCCCGGCGTAGGGCGTCGATGCAGATCAGCAGCTCCATCAAATTGTCGTTAGCCGGGTAGCTGGTCGACTGTACGACGAACACGTCCTCGCCGCGGACGTTTTCGTTGATCTCGACGAACACTTCCTCGTCGGCGAACCGCCGCACGCTGGCGTCCGTCAGCGGCATCTCGAGATAGTCCGAAATCGAACGGGCCAGCGGCAGATTGCTGTTCCCGGCGAGCAATTTCATGAGCGCGTTTCCCCTGCGGCGATTCGCCTCTAGCGGCGAGTCTTCGCTGCGCAAAGGTTGCGGGAGCCACATGGGTCGCTAAATCGCCCGCATGGCCGACCGCCTCACCATCGCATTCGCGCAGATGAACCAGCGGGTCGGCGACCTTTCCGGCAATGCCAGGGCCATGCTCGAAATGCGGCGCAACGCCAAGGACGCGGACCTGCTGCTCTGCCCCGAGCTGCAGGTCACCGGCTACCCGGCCGAGGACCTTGTGCTGAAGCCGGAGTTCGTCCGCCGAACCCATGAGTGCACCGACGAGCTGGTCGCGGCGACCACGGAGCCAGGACCCGCGCTGCTGATCGGCACGATCATCCACGAGGGCGGGCTCAACTATAACGCCATGGTGCTCGCCGACGGGGGCAAGGTGGTCGGGCGGACGCTGAAGCGCGAGCTTCCGAATTACGGGACCTTCGACGAGAAGCGCACCTTCGCGCCGGGGCCGTTGCCGGAGCCGATCGAGTTCAGGGGCGTGAAGGTCGGCGTCCCGATCTGCGAGGACATCTGGCTCGAGGAGGTCTGCTCTCACCTCGCCGAGGCCGGGGCCGAGATGCTGCTTGTTCCCAACGGCAGCCCATACGAGCTGGACAAGGACGAGCTTCGGCAGCGGCTAGTCCGAGCTCGGGTGCTGGAGACGCAGCTTCCGCTCGCCTACCTGAACCGCGTCGGCGGGCAGGACGAGCTGGCGTTCGACGGCTCCTCGTTCATCATGCACCCCGACGGCGAGCTGGTCGCGCAGATGCCCGACTGGGACGAAGCGCTGCTGATCACTCAATGGGCGAGGACGTCCGACGGCTGGCGCTGCGAAACTCGTTGCGAGCATGAGCTCGATGCGTTCCCGGCCGACGTCTATCGAGCGATGATCGTGGCTCTGCGCGACTATGTCGGGCGCAACGGCTTTCCCGGAGTGATCCTCGGCCTGTCGGGCGGGATCGACAGCGCCCTGTCGGCCGCGGTGGCCGTGGACGCGCTCGGCGCCGACAAGGTGTGGGGCGTGATGCTCCCCTCCAAATATACGAGCCACGAGAGCCTCGAGGATGCGAGGGAGTGCGCTCGCCTCTTGGGGTGCCGCCATGACGTCATCTCGATCGCTCCCGGCGTCGAGGCAGTCGACCAGATGCTCCCGCAGCTCACCGGCCTTGCCGCCGAGAACGTCCAGGCGCGCGTTCGCATGGTCACCCTGATGGCCTTGTCCAATGCCGAGGGACAGATGCTGCTCACCACGGGCAACAAAAGCGAGATGAGCGTCGGTTACGCCACGCTCTACGGCGATATGGCCGGCGGCTATTCGGTGCTGAAGGACGCCTACAAGACCACGGTCTTCGCGCTGTCGCGCTGGCGCAACGCCCACAAGCCGGAGGGGGCGCTTGGACCGGACGGCCCGGTGATGCCCGAGCGAGTGATCACCAAGCCGCCGACCGCCGAACTTCGTCCAGGCCAGAAGGACGAGGACAGCCTTCCGCCTTATCCGACGCTGGACCGCATCCTCGAAGGCCTCGTCGACAAGGAAATGTCGGTGAAGGAGGTCGCGAACGCGACCGGTGAGGAAGAGGCGCTCGTCGCCGACATCGAAAGCAAGCTCCTGAAGGCCGAGTACAAGCGCCGCCAAGCGCCGCCCGGCGTGAAGATCGGCAACCGCAACTTCGGCCGCGACCGGCGCTACCCGATCAGCAACTTCTTCCACACCGGGCCAAGGGTGAAGCTGCCGCGATGAGCGTGGTCACCCGCTTCGCACCCTCGCCGACGGGTCGTCTGCACGTCGGGAATATCCGAACGGCGCTGCACAACTTTCTCTTCGCGAAGAAGCATGGCGGGAACTTCATCCTCCGCATCGACGACACCGACCGCGAGCGCTCCACAGCCGAGTTCGATGCCGCGATCCGCGACGACCTCGACTGGCTCGGGCTGAAACCCGACCGAATGGTGCGGCAGTCGGA
>DASVXR010000363.1:0-3841 GCA_036392595.1 Sphingomicrobium sp. | reverse complement strand
GACATGGTGTTCGAGCGGCGGACCGAACGGCGGGAAAAGCGCGCCGAGGAGATCGAGGGAACGCCCGAAGGGGAAGACATCAGTGTTTTCCCCATGGCCATGCCGATGATCACCGGCCCAGGCTCGATCGCCAGCGCCATGCTGTGGGTGTCGCGCGCGGAAACGCCGCTTCACGTCGCAGTCGTGCTCGCCGCGATCACAGTGGTCATCCTGATCACGATGGTCACCCTGCTCGCCGCCGGGCCGCTGATGCGGCTGATCGGCGACAAGGTCGAAGCGGCGATCACCCGCATCCTCGGCGTGATCCTCGCCGCGCTTGCGGCGCAGTTCGTGATCGACGGGCTGAAGCAAAGCTTCCCGCACGTCCTCGCCTAGCCGACGACCCTCCACATCCTGAACGGCGACTCCTTCGGCAGCGGCACGGGCTGCAGCCAGCTCGGCACCTGGCCGTGCTGGAGCTGCCCGTAGAAGCCCTTGGGCACCTCCGACATGAAGATGGTCGTCGTCGAGCTGTCGGGGCAGGTCAGCACATAGGTCGAATGATATTTGGCGATGATCCGATGCGCCTGGTCGGCGTCTCCGCGAAAGGCGTTCATCACGTCAGCGATCTGCTGGCCGTTGCGGTGATAAGGGCCCGTTACCGCGTCATGATGAGTGACCGCGATCACTCGCGGCCCGAGATCGACGAAGGTGAAGACCAAGCCCCTGGGCTGAAGCGCGACCGGCCGCAACCCCCACAGCGAGTTGCAGCGCGCGTTGGCCCTCCCGATCGCCTGCTCGTAACGGGTGGGCTTCTTCTCGGGCACGGCGTTGAGCGCGAGCGGGACGATGCCGCCCGCTCCGACGAGCACGACCGCGCATACGCCGAGCACTCGAACGGCCGCATATTTGGATTTCCAGACACGCGGAACGAGGATCCAGAGCAGCGCAGCGGCGCCGATCGTCGCGAGCATCTGCGCGGCGGGGCCGGTGCGGGTCTGCCAGAAGAGCAGGAGCGTTGCCGCAAATCCCGGGGTCGCCGCGGCGAGCACTCGCCCGAGCAGCTCGCGATCCCGCCGGACCCACCAGGCCAGCAGCCCCCAGCCGATCGCTCCCGTGATCGGCAAGGCGATGATCAGCGAAGCGATGCGCCAGCCGTGGCGGTAGAATGGCCGTGCCTCCCGCACGTAGCTGAGCCACAGCCGCTCGACTTCGGGAGAGACGCCCTCGAGCCGCTGCAGACAGTTGGGCCACATCAAGGCATGGAAGGCGGCGACGATGACACCCGCTGCGATCGCCAGCGCCAGCCTTCGCTTCCAGTCGGGCGGCGAGAGCAGCGCAAGCGCGTAAAGAAGCGCCGATCCGAGCAGAGCGTCGGACAGCCACACGGGCGTCAGCGCGTCGCAGGTTGCGTTCCAATTGTCGTTGGAGGCGAAGATCAGGAAGGCCGCCGCAGTGCCTCCGCCCAAAGCGATCGCATAGGCGCGAAGCCGCTCGCGCTGCTCGCGATCGTCGACCCAGAATAGCGCGGTCGCCGCGCCGGCAATGGCGATGTAGATCAGCATCTCCAGCCCGATCGCCAGCGACAGCGCCGATGAGATTCCGAGCATCAGGCCGCCCCGCACTCGCCGCGGATCGGCCAGCGCCGAAACGCTGAGCGCGAGCAAGGCGAGCTGCCAGCCGTGATGGTCGATCCGCTCCGGAAGGAACATGCCGTTGGTCGATCCGGCGAACCACAGAGCGAGGAAGGCGAGCGGAAACGCCCTCCGGTCCACCAGCCGCCGCGTCGTCAGCGCCAGCGAAAAGAGCAGCAGCAAATAAGGCAGCATCGGGGCGAACGCGACCGCCCAGCGCTCTGCGGCCGGCCCGCCAAGAAAGGGTCTAAGAAGCAGGATGAGCCCGGCGATCGGCAGGTCCACCAGCCTGGACCAGTGGATGTTCGCGCCGAAAGGCGGGTTCATCCGGTACTGGCGGAGGTCGTACCAGCCCTGCCCGTGAAGCAGGGCCCGGACCTGCATGATCCGCATATTGTCGTCGGTGTCGCCGAGATTGAAGAAGCGGATGTCGGCCCACTTGGAGTAGACGAACCACGCCATGAAGATGAGCCAGACGAGGACGATGACCGTCTTCCAATAGCGGTCGGCGAGGTCGAACAATCGCTCCTCGATTGGCTGATCCTTGCGCGGCGGCATGTTTCGCGCTGTACCCGACCAAGTTGAAACGGCAAGAAGCCGCCCCGTCAGGTTGTGAAATTCCAATGATCTCCTCGCTTTCCCCCGAACAGCGGACCGTCCTCGGCCAGCTTGCGCGCTTCGTCGTCAGCGGCGCGTTCGTCACTGCGCTCGGCGTCGGCGTCTACGCCTTCGTCGCGCTCGTGCTTCGCTGGCATCCGCAGCTCGGCAATTTCCTCGCTTATGTCGTGGCCGTCGCGACCGGCTATTTCATGCACAGCCAGTGGAGCTTCCGCGGGCACGGGGCCGAGAGAACCCACGCGACTAAGGTGCGCTTCGCCATCGTCTCGATCATCAGCTACGCGCTCAACAGCTTCTGGGTGTGGCTGCTCTTCACTCAGCTGCACGTCGGCCGGGCCGCGCCCATCCTTCCGATGCTGTTCGTCACTCCGGTCGTGACCTTCACGCTCAACCGGAAATGGGTTTTCCGCTGATGGAACGCGTCGTCTACGAGCAGATGGCGGAGCTCGATCAGCGCCACTGGTGGTACGTCGCCCGGCGCGAAGTCATCGCCGCGCTGATCCGGCGCGAAGTCCGTCCACCCCCAAACGCACGAGTGCTCGAGATCGGCTGCGGCACCGGCCACAATCTCGCGATGCTGAGCGAGTTCGGACGCGTCGACGCGCTCGAGCTCGACGATGAAGCTCGCGGAATCGCCGAGAAGCGCCTGGGGCGAAAGGTCATGAGCGCTCCGCTCCCGCAGCTCGCCGGAGTCCCGCAGAAGCATTACGATCTGGTCGGCGCATTCGACGTCGTGGAGCATATCGACGACGACCGCGCCGCGCTCGCCTCGATTGCCGAGCGGCTGAAGCCCGGCGGCAAGCTCGTCGTCACCGTTCCCGCGCACCAGTGGATGTGGTCCGCCCACGACGTCGTGAACCATCACAAGCGCCGCTATTCGAAACGCGCGCTGAGGGAGCTAGTCGAAAGCTCGCCGCTAAGGCTCGACAGCATCGGCTATTTCAACAGCCTGCTCTTCCCGGTCGCGGTTGCGGAGCGGCTATCGTCGAAGCTGCGCGGCAAGGACGAGGCCGATCTCACCATGCCGCCGGCGTTCCTCAACAGCGCGCTCGAGAAAATATTCGCCGCGGAGCGTCACCTCGTTGGGCGCTTGCCTTTGACTCCGGGCTTGTCGCTCTTCGGCGTCGCGTCGGCGATATAGCCGAGGCGCGCGGAATCGCGCCCGTCCCCGCCGGCGATTTCCTGCACGATGTACAGCGGCCGCCGCTTCGCCTCATTGTAGAGGCGCCCGATATATTCGCCCATCAGCGCGAGGACGAACATCTGCACGGCGCCCAGCACGACGACGACGAGCATCAGCGACGTCCAGCCCTGGATGCTCCGGCCGACAAGCCAGGCATAAGCGATATAGACGATCAGGAGCACCGAGCCGACCGACAATGCCAGGCCCGCATGGCTCGCCAGCTTCAACGGCGCCGATGAGAATCCCGTGATCGCGTCGAGCGCGAAGCGGACCATCTTGCCCAGCGGATATTTGGTCTCGCCCGCGTGGCGCTCCTGGCGGTCATAGGCGAAGGGCACCTGCTTGAAGCCGATCCACGCGACCATTCCGCGGATGAAGCGCGCCTGTTCCGGCATCGCGAGCAGTGCGTCGAGCGCGCGTCTGCTCA
>DASVXR010000362.1:0-3544 GCA_036392595.1 Sphingomicrobium sp. | reverse complement strand
TCGGCAGTGCGTCATTGCGCGCCAGCGAGCTCGCCAGGAGGAAAGCCTCGGTGCAGGCGAACGCGGCGACGGCGACGATTGCGCTCCCTGGTTCGAGCCGGTCGCGGACGGCCCGATAGACGAGCGCGAGCGTTGCGAGGGCGAACAGCCCGTTCGCGCAGCGGGCCGCGACCAGGAGCCATCCCGCCGGAAGCAGCGACAAGGGGCTCAGCAGCAGTGGCTGAAGCGGGGTCTGCAGGTAGGAGAAGTCGAGATAGGGCCAGCCGCCGCGCATCATCGCGATGGCCGCGACATATTGGCCCTCGTCATGATTGATCGCCCGGACGATGATCGAGAAGGCGATCAGCAGCGCGGCGGCGATGAAGATCCTCCGCGTCGCCCGGTCGTCCGTCATGCCCCCCGCAGGCAAGACAGGCCTATTTGGTAAAGCCGAACGACCCCTTGGGCCGCTGCTTGATCTCGCACTTGGGAAGCCCGGTGGCCTCGACGTCGCGGCAGTCGCGCACCTGCGCGCTTCCGTCCGGGCCAGCGAAGATCGCCCAGTTGCGCGGCTCTCCGGTCTGATAGACGCAGTGCGCCATCCACATGTCGAGGTTCTTGTAGGTCCCGACGAAGCCCGCGTCGGTGATGCGCTTGCAGGTGTAGCCGGCGTCGTAGATCGCTCGCTTGAGAGCGATGGCGAGGTTCAGCGCATCGAGCTGGTGCAGCTGCTCCTGCTCGGAGCTGCGGACCTTGATCGCGGGCTCGTTGCTCGTCTGGGCCGGCTGCTGCTGGTTGCACGCGGCGAGCGCGAGCGCGCCAAGGGCAATGGTCAGGCGGGTTCGCATGGCTCCTCCTTCACTTGCCGTAACGAATGCGGACGCGCGAGGCTGCAGCCTTGGCGCGCTCGACAGCTTCGTCCGTGGTCTCGCCGCGCGCTAGGGCGACGCCCATGCGGCGATGGCCGAGCGTCTTCGGCTTGGCGAAGATGCGCAGGTCGACCGGGCGTCGGGGCGCTCCCGCCGCAAGCGCTTCGGCCACGCCTTCGTAGGAGAAATTCTCGCTCTCGCGGTCGGACAGAATGACCGCCGATGCAGACGGCCCGATCAGCTCGATCGAGGGAATCGGCAGGCCGAGGATCGCGCGCAGGTGAAGCTCGAACTCGTTGGGGAGTTGCGAGATTAGCGTGACCATTCCGGTGTCGTGCGGCCGCGGCGAAAGCTCGGAGAAGATCGCCTGGTCGCCGCGCACGAAGAACTCGACCCCGAAGATTCCGTGGCCGCCCAGCGCCTCGACGATCTTCCGCGCCTGGAAGCGGGCCGATTGGAGCGCCTCCTGCGGGATCCCGGCCGGCTGCCAGCTTTCGCGATAGTCGCCCGCTTCCTGGCGGTGGCCGATCGGCTGGCAGAAGATCACTCCGTCCTTCGTCGCGACGGTGAGGAGCGTGATCTCGCTGTCGAACTGGATGAACTCCTCGACGATCACCCGCGGACGGTCGCCGCGCATGTTCTCGACCGCATGGTCCCAGGCGGCGCCGACTTCCTCCGCCTTCTTCACCGTGCTCTGCCCGTGGCCGGAGCTCGACATCACCGGCTTGATCACGCACGGGAGGCCCACCTCCTGGGCGGCGGCGATCGCTTCGTCGCGGCTCTCGGCGAAGCGGTATTTCGAGGTGACGAGTCCGATCTCGCGCGCGGCGAACTCGCGGATCCCGTCCCGGTTCATCGTCAGCTGCACCGCCTTGGCGGAGGGCGCGATGCGCCAGCCCTCCTTCTCGAGCTCGGCGAGCGTGGCGGTGTCGATCGCCTCGATTTCGGGCACGATCACGTCCGGCTTGTGCTTCTCAACCGCCGCTCGGACTGCGACGCCGTCCAACATCGGGAAGACCTCGAAGGCATCGGCCACCTGCATCGCGGGCGCATTGGCGTAGCGGTCGCACGCGATCATCCGGCACCCGAGGCGCTTGCCGGCGATCGCGAACTCGCGACCGAGCTCGCCGGAGCCGAGGAGCATCAGGGTGGCGGTGAACATCGGCTGCCGATAGCGGCGCGCGTTTTGCTCGGCTAGACCAACGCTGCCGAGGAGGGGATGCGATGCGATCTTTGTTGCTGTTGAGTGTCGCCGCGCTGCTCATGGGAGTCGCCCCGGCGAAGAAGCTGCTTACCCCTAACGACGTGGTCGCGGGCGCGCCTGCGTCGGCGTGGAAGACGATCGATCCCGACGACCTCCTCGTCATGGACCTCAAGAACGGCGGCCGAGTGGTGGTCCAGCTCGCGCCCGAGTTCGCGCCGGTCCACGTCGCGAACATCAAGGCGCTGGCGCGGAGCAGCTATTGGGATGGCGCGAGCATCTATCGAGTGCAGGACAATTATGTCGCTCAATGGGGATTGAACGAGAGCGACAAGCCTTGGCCGAAGGGCGTCACCGCCAAGCCGCCGGCAGAATATACGCGGACCCTCAAGGGACTGGCCGTCAAGCCGCTCGGCTATGCGGATCCTTACGCACCCGGGGCAGGCTTCGCCCGCGGGTGGCCGATCGCCTATTCGGCCAAGGGCGGCTGGGCCAACCTCGCCCATTGCTACGCATCCGTCGGAGTCGGCCGAGACCTGTCGCCGGACACGGGTACCGGCGGCGAGCTCTACGCGGTGATCGGCCATGCGCCTCGCCATCTCGACCGGAACATCGCGGTCGTCGGGCGGGTCATCGAGGGAATCGACAAGCTGAGCTCGCTCCCGCGCGGGACCGAGGCGCTCGGCTTCTACAAGGACAAGTCGCAGAACGTGCGGATCACCAGCATCCGGCTCGCGAGCGAGATACCCGCGGCCGACCGTCCGGCGTTCGAATATTTGGATACGGGAAGCGCAAGCTTCGCCTTATATTTGCGCGTTCGCGCGAACCGGCATGACGATTTCTACATTCGGCCGGCGGGCGGGGTCGACCTTTGCAATGTGCAGGTACCGGTGAGGCGGAAGGCCTAGCCCCTTAAGCGGCCCAGGCGTCCGTGTGCCGGTTCTTGTGCTGGATGATGACGGGGCCGTTGTGGGACCGCATGCTTGCTTCGGCCAGCGGAAGCGCCGTAGCGCAGAAGGCGCACTCGGCCGAGACCCGGCCGATCAGCCACTGCGTACGGCCGCAGCCAGGACAATGGTTGATCTCGCCGTCGTGATAGACCGCATGATAGCCCCGCTCATAGGGCCGGCGCATTTCGCTGGTGCCCAGCATCAATGACATTTTCCCGAGTCCTTTCGCGGCTTTCCCAACGACCAAGCTCCGATGCGGTTGCAACCGCCGGGCCGCGCGTCGGCCCCCGCGAAGGCGATACAGCGGTGAAGGGAGACGTCGGCTCGACCAGCCGAGCCGGTCAGTCCTTGAGGCCGTCGATCGAGATGGGCTCGGCGAACTCGGCCCCGAGGCGGTCGCCGGCGGTCCATTTGACGACGGCATTGGCCCGCTCGCGCCCGGGAAGCATCAACCAGACGCGAGTCCCGACCTCGAAGCTGGCCTCGGTTTCGGCCATGAAACCCTGTTCGGAAATGTTGAGCACTCGCGCCTCGACTCCGGTCGA
>DASVXR010000361.1:0-9305 GCA_036392595.1 Sphingomicrobium sp. | reverse complement strand
CCGGCGTTCATGCGGTTCGGCGGGAACACCGCTTATGCCGAAGGATGGGCGCTCTATTCGGAGACGCTCGGCTACGACATGGGCTTCTATAAGGACCCCTACCAGCGCTTCGGAACGCTCAACGACGAGATGCTGCGCGCGATGCGGCTCGTCGTCGACACCGGCATCCACACCAAGGGTTGGACGCGCGAGGAGGCGATTGACTACATGCTCTCGCACTCCGGGGAGTCGAAGACCGACGCGACGGCCGAGGTCGAGCGCTATATCGCGATTCCGAGCCAGGCGGTCGCCTACAAGGTCGGCGCACTCACAATCCAGCGCCTGAGGAAGAAGTCGCAGGACGAGCTCGGACCCAAGTTCGACATCCGCGAGTTCCACGCCCAGGTGCTCGACAGCGGCGCGCTTCCGCTCCAGATCCTCGAGCAGAAGATCGACCGCTGGATCGCGAGCAAGATGGGCGGCGCCGCACCAGCGGGGACGAGCAAGCCCGAGCGCGGCTGAGGCTCAGCGATCGGTTCGAAGCTCGACGAAGGGCTCGAACTTCACCTCGCGCTTGACGAAGCTGCTCTCGAAGCGATGGACCGTCGCGTCGGCGACGAGCACCCGTTCCGTAAGGTCGTTGAACTCGGCCATGCTCGCGCAGTCGAACAGCAGCATCAGGTCCCAGCTGCCCGCAAGCTCGTAGCAGAACTGGATTTGCGGCGTGGAGCGGATGCGCTTCAGCAACGCCGATTTGCCCTGCTGGTCGGCATGCTGGCTGAGCTGCAGCAGGACCATGGCGCGCAGGCGGTCGCCGACCACGGCCTGGCCAAGGAGCGCGATGGTGCGGGCGATCCATCCCTCCGCGCGGAGCCGCCGAAGCCTTCGCGCAATCGCGGAAGGGGATAGCGCCACTTGCCGCGCGAGCTCCTCGGCCGTCTGCGAATCGTCTCGCTGGACCTGGTTGAGCAATGAGAGGTCGAAGCGGTCGAGCATGGATGACCTGTGCCAAATTTTGGCAGCCAGCGCACGAATTTTGCGCGCTCTTGGAAATCTGCGAGTGGCTCACCCTTTCGTTCATCTGGCGGACAGCGCCCTTGCGTCGAAATCGGGCCAACAAACACACAAGGGGGTTGTAATGTTTTCCAAGTCCAATTTCGCAAAGCGCGCATCGCTTCTGCTTGTGGCTGCCTGCTTCCCAATCCCCTCCGCGGCGCAGGTGGCCGCTCCGGCGCCCGCGGCACCCGCTGCCGCGGCGCCGGCCACCCTCCCACTCGAGACCGGCGAGGGCCGCGCCGTGGCGCTGAAGCTCGCGGATGAGCTGGTCAGCAATTTTGTCTTCCGCGACCAGGCCCAGGCGTATGCGGCCATGCTGAGGAAGAATTCGGCCGCCGGCCGCTATGACAGCGGCACGCGCGGCGACCTCGCCAAGCTGCTGACCGACGACCTCCAGGCCGTTCACAAGGACGGGCACTTGCATGTCGAGCTGAAGGGAGAGGACCGGCCAGGTGCGAGCAGCGGACCGCCGAAGGGATTCCCGCCGCTGATCCAGGCCGCCAAGACGATCGCTCCGGGCATCGGCTACATTCGTTTTTCCGCTTTCGCCGGCAAGGACGACGAAGTCGCCGCGGTGCGAAAGTGGCTCGCCGACAATCGCGATGCCAAGACGCTGATTTTCGACCTTCGCAATCACCACGGAGGCGGGCTCAAGGAGCAGGATGCGATCTTCGCCTCCCTGTTTTCCAAGCCGACGCCGCTGGTGAAGATGGAGCTCGCGAAGTCGGTCTACGATGCACGAGGGGCGATGTTCGGCAACGTGCCAACGCTGCACTTCGCGCTTGTGGGCAACAAGATGGCCGGCATTCACGAAGCGCTTCCCGGTGAGGTGACCCCGCTTCGCAAGGCCAAGGTTTATTTGCTGGTGTCCAATCGTACGGCGTCCGCTGCCGAGCATTTCTCGCTCGCGATGAAATCGACCGGACGGGGCACTCTGATCGGCGAAGCGACGGCGGGGGCGAACCATTTCGGCGGTCCCATGGAGCTCAACGAGCATTTCGCAGTGTGGATGCCCGTCGGCCGAACGTCCGACATCAAGACCGGCAAGGACTGGGAAGGGAACGGAGTTGCTCCGGACATCGCCGTCGATCCGAAGCAGGCGCTGGTGGTGGCACTGGAGAAAGCCGGAGTCAGCCATGACGAGGCGGTGAAGCTGGACGCGCAGGAGATACCGGCCGAACCTGTCCACTCCGACAAGCTGCGGGCGCGATAGGAGGCCGTTTGTCGAAATCCTCGCACAAGCGGCGTCGACTATGCCGGGAGTGGGCGGGCTGGTGGTGCTACACTGAACGCGAGGAGAAATGCGATGCCGAAGCATCCGCGTAAACTGCTCATGATCGCGAGCATCTGCTCGATCATCCCGCTCTCCGGAGCGAACGCTCCGGCATTCGCCGAGCCGGTTTGGGACAATAGCGATTGCCCCTATGCGCGCGCCCGCGCAGCGGCTGCTCTTGCCGCGACGGAGCGCCGCGAGGCGCAATCGACGGTCCGGTGGAGCGAAGCGTCTTCGGCTGCGGTCGCAGTGTTCGACGTGGCGAGGGCAGCGCCCGGGCTCGTTCCCTAGCAACCCCAGTCGAGCGCGTCCTACCAGGACGATTTCATGCTTCGGCGAAGGTCGTGGATGCTGACGTCGGCGAGGCCGGCCTTCTTCCGCGCGGCGTCCCAGCTCCCGAACACGGAATGGAAGGGCTTGTTCGTCCTCGGGTTAATGATCAGGTGATCGCAGCTCCTTGATCGGGGAAGGTCGCCGAGGATCTTGAGCGCCGCGTCGGAAATCCTGACCGTGCGCCCCTCGCCTGACTCGCTCGGGGGGATAGTCCACGAACGCTGCTCGAGGTCGATGTCGCTCCACTTGGCAGCGAGCAGCTCCCGGAAGCCTGCGCCCGTAAGGACGACGAGCGCGATGATATACTTAAGCTGGGCGTTGGGGCTGTGCTCGACGGCTAGCTTGAGGCGATCCCATTCCTCGGGCTTCAAATGCCGTCCGCCTTCGTATCCGGGCTTGGTAATCGCCAGGTTCTGAAGCGGGCTGACCGCCGCAATGAGGCTCCGAACGCTGTCGGAGAGGTCGGTGATGCTGGCGCTGGCCGTCGATCCCTGCGGCGAAGGGGCCTCGCTCGGGATCGTCAGGCCAAGATGGGCGGCGATCGTCTCGGTTGTTGGCGGGCCGGTGAAGTGGAGCGTCTTCGACTTGCCTGCGTGCGCCGCTCCGGCGAGGCCGTGCGTTGCAAGAAGATAGGGTGACACGACTTTGCGGGTCGTCAGGGTGCCCTCGGGCGAAGTGATCAGCGTAGAACCGAATTCCACCCCGTAGCCGCGGTCGCTCACTCGCCGGACAACGGCCATTTCCATGCGGCCGTCGCCGAAGTCGAGGATGATCTGGGTCCCGGTCGGAACGTCGATCAGGCCCTCGATATAGGCTCCCGTCTCGGAAATGTTCCGTACCGTGACCGAGTGATAATAAGAGCCTATGATCGCGCCGGCCTTGCGGTAGATCGTGCGCCGCTCGCTGCGGTGTTTCGCCGGCCCTTTCGGCCGGATCGTCCACACGCCCGAAGAAAGCGATTCCTTCAGTCCATCGTTGTCGAGCGGCTTGCTGTACACATAACCCTGGATGTGGCTGACCCCGAGGCTTCGAACCAGCTCGAGCTGGTCGAGCGTCTCGATGCCCTCGGCGGTCGTTTCCATGTTCAGCGCGCCCGCAAGGGCGACGATCGCGGCGATGATCGCCGCGTTCCGCGACCCAGACTCGTTTGCTCCGCGGACGAAGCTCTGGTCGATCTTGATTTTGTCGAACGGAGCCGTGCGCAGGTAGCCGAGCGACGCATAGCCAGTTCCGAAATCGTCGAGGGAGAGGCGAAGGCCGATCGCCTTCAACCGCTTGAACATGGCCTCGGTCTCGGTGGAGTTGGCGAGGAAGATTCCCTCGGTCAGCTCGAGCTCCAGACGGCTCGGCGGAAGACCCGAATTGGCCAGCGCGGACGTGATGATCGACGGCAGCGCCTCATTGGCGAACTGGACGGGGGACACGTTGATGGCGAGGCGGATCTCGGCCGGCCATCCGGCCGCGTCCTCGCAGGCCTTGCGGATGATCCACTCGCCCAGCGCGTCGATCAGATTGGCCTCTTCGGCAATCGGAACGAACTTCTCGGGCGAGATCGGCCCGCGCCTGGGATGGGTCCAGCGCACGAGGGCCTCGACTCCAGTCACGCGCTCGGAGATGGCGCAGACCAGCGGCTGATAGGCCACCCAAAGCTCATCGCGGACGAGGGCGTCGCGGAGATCCTCTTCCAGCTGCCGCCGTTCCTCCGCGATTTCGAGGAAGCTGTCGGAGAAGAAGCGGAAGCAGCCGCGGCCCCCGCTCTTGGCCGCATAAAGGGCAAGGTCCGCTTTCTGGGTGAGCTCGTCGCCGGTGGTGCCGTCCCGGGGACTGATGGAAATGCCCACGGACGCGCCGATTACGCAGCGGATGCCGTTGATCGAATAAGGCTGGGAAAGGCTGGAGATGATCTCGGCGGCGAGCGCGCCGAGCGTCTCCTCATCGTCGCGCCCTGGCAGGACGACCTCGAACTCGTCGCCGCCGAGGCGGAAGATCTTCTGCTTGTCGCCGATGATCTTCTGGAGCCTGCCGGCCACCTGTTTCAGCAGTGCGTCGCCGCCTGGATGGCCAAGCGTGTCGTTGACGCCCTTGAAGCGATCGAGGTCGAGCAGCATGACCGCGCAGCGCCGGGCGCCGCCGATATGGTCCGCCATGAACTGCGTCATGTTGAGCCGGTTGGGAAGGCGAGTCAGGGGATCGAACAGGGCGGCCTGGGAAGCGGAGCGCGAGGATGCCAGCTGGTCGGTGACGTCGATGCAGAATCCGAAATAGCCGTCGAACGATCCGGAACTGTAGGAAATCCTCCCCGAGACATCCCACCAGCGGTGGCCGCTTTCATGCGTCGTCTGAAGGGTCAGACGATCGAAATTGGCCTGGCGGTTGAGCACGAAGGGGAGCCGGTCGCGAGCAGCCACCTCCTCGCCCGGAGCAGCGAACAGCTGTGCGAACGGCTGGCCGAGAAGCTGGTCCATTGGAATTCCGAACAGGTCAGCCGCCTGCCGGGAAAGGAAGGTCAGCCGCCCCTCCCGATCGGTCGACCAGAACCAGCCGTTGCCGGATTCCTCGAGCGACTGCACCGCCTGGGCGCGCCGCGCCGAGCCGTCGACGCCGCGATCGAAATCCGATTCGGGTGGACGTCCGCGAAACCGGAAGACCCGTCCGCTTGCCATTATTCCTCTTTCCCCTGGAAGCCACGCAGACGAGCCGACGCAACTCCCGGCAAAGAGACGGGTTAACGCTTCTTCCCTAACATATATTAAATGCTATGTGGCCTGCGCGACGTTGCCCGCGAGGGCTTCCGAAATGAGCCGGCGGCTATTGTCGATCCCATAGAGGGCGATGAAGCTCCCCATGCGCGGGCCTTGGCTGGAGCCGAGCAGCGTTTCGTACAGCGCCTGGAACCAGGCCCGCAGGCTTTCGAACGGGTGGCGCTTGCCGACCTCGAACACTGCGTGCTGGATCACTTCGCCGTCGGCGTCCGACGGAAGCTTCGCCAGCTCATTGTCGAGGTCGCGCAATGCCTCGGCCTCCATCTCGTTGGGCGGCCGCCGCTTGAGGTCGGGCGCCACGAAATCGCGAGAGTAATTGACCGCGAGCCCGATCAGCTCATCGAGCTCCGGGTCGCTCTCCGGCGACGTCCCAGGCGCGTAGCGCTGGACGAACTTCCACGCCGTCTCCTTGTCCGCCACGCCGGGCAGGCTGACTAGGTTGAGCAGCAGCCCGTAGGTCAGCGGAAGCGTCTCGGTCGGGACCTTTCCGGCATGGATGTGATGCACCGGATTGCCGAGCTTCTGCTCGATCGGCTGGTCCGGATAATTGCCGCGGAACTGCCAATATTCGTCGACCGCGCGCGGGATGACTCCGATGTGCAGGCTCTTCGCGCGCCTCGGCTCGCGGTAGATGTAGAAGGCAAGGCTCGGCTCGCTTCCGTAGCGCAGCCATTCCTCGAGGCTGAGGCCGTTGCCCTTCGACTTGGAGATCTTCTCGCCCTTCTCGTCGAGGAACATCTCGTAGTTGAAGCCTTCGGGCGGGCGGCCGCCGAGGATGCGCGCGATCTTTCCCGACTGGACGACGCTGTCGATCAGGTCCTTGCCGGCCATCTCGTAATCAACGCCCAGCGCAACCCAGCGGGCGGCCCAATCGACCTTCCACTGGAGCTTGGCGAGCCCGCCGAACGCCGATTGCTGGACGCGTGAGCCGTCCTCGTCGTCGAAGGCGATCAGCCCGGCCTCGGCGTCGACGACCTCCACCGGAACCTGAAGCACGCGTCCCGTCCAGGGCGAGATGGGAAGCACGGGCGAATAGGTCTTCCGGCGATCCTCGCCGAGCGTCGGGAGCATCACGCCCATGATCGCGTCCCAGCCGTGAAGCACCTTGCGGATCACGCCGTCGAACTCGCCGCTGGTGTAGCAATCGGTCGCGGAGACGAACTCGTAGTCGAAGCCGAAGCGGTCGAGGAAAGACCGCAGCATCGCATTATTGTGGTGCGCGAAGCTTTCGTGGGTGCCGAACGGGTCCGGGATCTTCGTCAGCGGCCGCCCGAGATTCTCGGCGAGCATCTCCTGGTTGGGGATGTTCTCGGGAACCTTGCGAAGGCCGTCCATGTCGTCGCTGAAGGCTATGAGGCGCGTCGGATGGCCGCCCGTCAGTTCCTCATAGGCCTGGCGGACGAAGGTGGTGCGCGCGACCTCGTTCCAGGTGCCGATGTGTGGCAGTCCCGAAGGGCCGTAGCCCGTCTCGAAGATCATCGGATCGCCGCCGGGCTTCCCCTCCGGCCAGCGCTTCAGCAGCTTGCGCGCTTCCTCGTAAGGCCAGGCCTTCGACTGCATCGCGGCGTTTCGAAGCGTTTGGGCGTCCAATATCGTTGCTCTTCTGTTCTCGTCGGGCCAAGGTCGAGGAGATGGCCGCTCCTTTGCCTCTTCCCGCGCTCCACGCAACCCATGCGGGAATCTGGCTGGCGAGCGGCGAGGGCGAGGTTCGCGAGGCGAGCCGGGGCGAGGCAATCGCCCGCGCCGCGGAGACTCCGCACATCATCCTCAACGCGCCGCTGGTCGGCCAGAGGCTCGGCTATCCGGAGCTTTCCGGGCTCGACCTGCTGGAGTTGTTCGCTTTCATCCATCCCGCGCGGTTCGCCGTTCCGACGGCTGCCGGCCTTAGCCGCGCAGTGGGATTGGAGCCGCCGCCTAGCGAGGCCGATGCCGCGGCGGCGCTGCAGAAGATCGCGGAGCGGCTGCTCGCGGTACTCGCCGACCCGGACTGGCGCGAGCGCGAAGGCGCGTGGACGTCGAATGCGACGCTGCATCGGCTCGGCTGGCCGTGGGCGTCGCTCATCGGCTCGCGTCTGGCGCGGCCCGAAAAGGGCGAGCGGATGCTCTTCTCGCGCCTGAAGCAGTGGGAGGAGGCAGCCGACCGGCCGCCGTCGCGAACGGTGCTCGTCGATCCGGCCGACGCGCGCGCGAAGCTCGACCGGCTGACCGGACGCGCCGAGCCTCGCGAGGGGCAGAAGGCGATGGCCGAAGCGGTCACGCAGGTGTTCGCGCCCAAGCAGGCGAAGGGGGCTCCGAACCTTCTGCTCGCAGAGGCGGGCACCGGCATCGGCAAGACGCTCGCGTATCTTGCGCCTGCATCGCTGTGGGCTGAGCAGGCGGGCGGGACGGTGTGGGTCTCGACCTTCACCAAGGCGCTGCAGCGGCAGCTCGACGGGGAGGGGCCGAAGCTATTCGCCGATGCCGAGGAGCGCGCGCGCAAGATTGTCGTCCGCAAGGGGCGCGAGAATTACCTTTGCCTGCTCAACCTCGAGGATGCGCTGCAGGGCGCGTTCGCCGGGCGCGCGGCGATCCTCGCGCAGCTGGTCGGGCGCTGGGCGGCCTATACGAAGGACGGCGACATGGTCGGCGGCGACCTTCCCGGCTGGCTTCCGAGCCTGTTCCGCCGCGCCGGAGCGACGGCGCTCACCGACCGGCGCGGGGAGTGCGTTTATGCCGGCTGCCCGCACTACCGCCGCTGCTTCATCGAGCGCGCCGAACGGGCGAGCCGCGAGGCGGACATCGTCATCGCCAACCACGCGCTCGTGATGGTCAATGCCGCACGCGAGCGGGAGGATGCGCCAGGACGAATCCTGTTCGACGAGGGCCACCACCTGTTCGACGCTGCGGATTCGACCTTCGCCGTGACGTTCGGCGGGCAGGAGGCGATCGAGCTAAGGCGCTGGATCGTCGGGCCGGAGGGCAGGTCGCGCGGAAGGAGGCGCGGGCTTGCGGCCCGGCTGATGGACGTTGCCTCGTATGACGAGGAGGGCGCCCGGGCGCTCGATGCGGCGGTCGAGGCGGCGAAGGGCTTGCCCTCCGATGGCTGGCTGCAGCGGCTGATCGAGGGTGCTCCGTTCGGGCCAGTCGAGGCCCTGCTCGGGGAGGTACGCGGCATGGTCTATGCGCGGGCGAAGGCGCAGGAGGCGGGCTACGGGCTCGAGACGGAGCTCGCCGAGCCCGATGGCGCCCTGGTCTCGCAGGCGGCTGCGTCGATGGCTTCGCTCGAGGCGTTGCAGAAGCCGCTCGCCGCGCTGTCGCGGAGGCTCGAGGCGGTGCTGGAGGATGCGCCCGACTGGCTCGATGCGCAGGCCCGCGCGCGAGTCGAAGGCGCCATCAACGGACTGTCGTGGCGGCGCGAAATTCTCTCCGCCTGGATCGCTTTGCTCGCCCGGATCGGCGGCGAGGCGGACCCCGAGTTCGTGGACTGGCTCGCGGTCGAGCGGATTGACGGGCGCGAGTTCGACGTGGCGATCCACCGCCACTGGCTGGACCCGACCAAGCCGCTTGCCGCGGCGGTCATAGCGCCCGCGGACGGTGTGCTCGTCACGTCCGCGACTCTGCGGGGCGGCGAGGGCTGGCCCGCCGCCGAAGCGCGGACCGGCGCGACGCACCTGGGGACCCCGGCCGCTCATTTCGAAGCCGAGAGCCCGTTCGATTACGCCGGCTGCTCGGAAGTGCTGATCGTCACCGACGTCAAGCAGGGCGACATCGCGTCGCTGGCCGGCGCCTATGCGCGGCTGATCGAGGCGGCGAAGGGCGGGACGCTCGGGCTGTTCACCGCCATCCAGCGGCTGAAGGCGGTGCACGCGCGGATCGCGGACCGGCTCGCGCGCGCGGGCCTGCCGCTGCTCGCGCAACATGTC